>JAYWAC010000147.1:0-1926 GCA_043782755.1 Pseudomonadota bacterium
TCTGGTGGCGCTGCCTGTGCGACCGGTTGCATGGCGCGCTCGACGGTGTTCATGGCCGTCATGAACGATTGCTTGCACGCGGCAATGTCTTCCGGTTGCAGATCTTCGGAAGCTTGCTCAAGCCAGCAGTCGAAAGACGTCTGTGCGCGCGCGGCAGCGGCCGGCGCATCGTTGCGCGCGGTCTTCGCCAGTGCGCCGAGCAGACGGTCGTGAGCCGTGCTCAACTCATCGACGTAACGGTCTTTCAGAAACGGCTGCCGCAGAATGATTTCATCGGGCGCGGTGGGTTGCCCGGCACTCGCCGCCGCCGCACGCTCGGCATAGGTGGCGGCGTCGCGTTCATCGCCCTGCGCGCTTTCGGCGCTCGACAAGGCCTGGTAGTCGCTGGCCAATGCCTGGTCAAAGGTATGGGTGGGCGCGGCAGGCACATCGGTGGCGGCCGCCGATGGTGGCGCATGCAGCGCCAGGAAGATGGCGATGGCCAAGGCCGTGCCGGATTGTGTGTGATATGTCATGGGGAGAACGCTCCTTGAGGGCGGGTCGCCGGCCGGCGCGCGTATACGCGCTAAGGCCGGTGCTGGGCAGCTCGAAGTTCTGTCTGAATTAGAAATCGAAGCCGACACCTACCGAGTAGGGAATGTTGCCGTCTTTGCAGCACTGGTCGAACGGCACTTCATAGGCGATGTTGGCAAAAATGAACGTGCTTTCGTTGACGAAATATTTGACGCCAAGCTCAGGTCCGACCAGCGCTTCGTCATGCACACCCGCGCCGTAGACGCCGCCGATATTCATGCCGAGATAGGGCTGCCAGCGGGCGAGATCCCACTGATAGGCGGCCTGAAAAATGGTGCGGGCATTGATCAGCGTGTTGTCGCCGTTGTCATTGGCCTGCAGGCCCTGCTTCATGCTGAACAGCCAGTTCTTGGTGTAGTAGTAGCCGACTGAGCCAGTGACCCCAAAATTAGAACGGTCGAAATCGGTGTTGGATTGGCCGGTGCCGGTCAGGGTCGCTTCGTAATTGCCGGCATGGGGACCGGGGTCCAAGGTGAAGGGCGGCATGCCTTCCGCTTGCGCGGCAACAATGTAGCCAGCCGCCACCAGGGATATTGCGAATAATGACTTGATCATGCTCTTAACTCCGTCCCGCGCGAATGTTTGGAAGCTCCTGCGTCGGGACTTACGCGGCGGAGCTGGGGCTCGCGGACCACGCCGCAGCGATGTAAAAATCTTCTGCTCCACGTCCGCCACCAAGCTCAGGATTCAAGCGCACATCGTTAAGGACAGGCAGTGGCGCGCGGCCAGCTCAGCTGTAATCCTAGTAGTGGGGTTGAAATCGACGGGGTAACGATAGAGGGCGACTGCGCAAGCGTCTGTGCGTCGCGACACGTACCTCATGACACGCATCATCGGACTGGTACAGGTCAAAGGCGGGACTGTGCGCAGCACCGTCGCTACCAATCTTGCCGGCGAACTCGCCCGGTTCCACGACGTGATATTGCTCGACTGCGATATGCCCCAAGGGACGAGTGCCTCATGGGCTGCGGTTATGTTTCCTACACGCCGGACGTTCAGGTAGCTGGGCACGCGAAGACTGACGCAGGACGCTCGAACACCAGCGTCCTCTCGATTCGCCTGGCCTGCACTGCGGCCTACCCTTAGTGCGCAGACGCCGCGAAGCGCCAGCGCCGACAGTGCGCTCGAGTTCAATTGTGAACTCGTGTCAACAGCGATCCAGTTATCACTTCGGCCTGGTCATCGGCGTTATGTTGGCTTGAGGGTCTTGCCATCGGCGTCGTCCGACCCAGGCGGTCTGCGCGCTTCGAAACGACCACTCGATCGCTACCATATAATTACAAAGGACACCAAGGGATGAATAAAGCAGACAGCATATTCAACAAGCTAATCCGGCTCGGACTATTGTCCGCA
>JAYWAC010000148.1:0-13621 GCA_043782755.1 Pseudomonadota bacterium
TGAGTCAGAGGGCGCGGGTTGTCGTCCGTCAGACCGAGTTCGCCCATCGCGACGGTCACCGCACTCGGAAAGCAACTATCATGTATCGGCAAGGTCAAGCCGTGACGCTGTTCGAGCGCATCGCTGCCGACAGCATCGTCGGGATCGTAATCCGCCGGGATGCCTTGAATGATGGCGCCTTCGCCACGCACATGATCGGATGCACGTGGATAGTAGGTTTCGGCGCCGCAGATCAGGACCGCCTGCGCCTCACCACGAACGAGCATACCCGCAGCTTGATTCACGAAGTGTTGCGGAGTCTCACCACCGATGCCGGAGACACGCACGTGGCGAGGCTTTAGTCCAAGTCGCCGCGCGATAGCCTCGCCGGGTCCGTGAAGATTGCGACTCAGCGAGCGCACCACCAGGATGGTGTCGACCAGCGACCAGATACCCTCACCGGATAGCGCGCCTGCTTCGCGAGCCGCGCGTTCCATCATGTCCACGGGTTCGAGATAGGGCGGCGTCGCGTCCTTGGCCTGGGTGACCTGTCCCCAGCCCGTGATGACGATGCGTTCGGCCATCAAGCGATGCTCCTCATGCGAATTTCAACGTAACGGCGGATCGAACTCGACGGTGGCGAGATCGACCGCCGAGCCACCGCCGTCGACGATCATGGCATGACCGCTCACCATGGACGCGTCACTGGAAGCAAGGAAGGCGCAGACCGATGCAATCTCTTCCGGTTCGGCGACGCGACGTAAGGGGATGTGCTGGGTACTGCGCTGGTAGGCTTCTTCAACCGTGATGCCTTCTCGCTGTGCGAGGAAGACCATGGCGTCCTCGGCGAGCGCCGTGCGCACCCATCCCGGACAAACGGCATTGACGCGGATGCCACGCGGTCCCAGATCGCGCGCCAACCAACGTACCAGACCGACGACGCCGGTCTTGGCCGCGCTATAGTCGACCGTGCAGGACCGCGAAAAAATTGTCGCCGAGGTCAAAGAATTCAAGGCGAGCCGAGATCTCGGTAAGCTCAAGCCCGCCATCCGAAAGTTATACGACGACACCAAACGTGGCGAGAACGTCAGTCGTGCTGTGGTAGAAGCCGTCAAAGTCGGGGCCACCATAGGCGAAGTGGTCGGCACTATCCGTAGCGGGTATGACATTCATTACGACCCATTGAATCAGGTAGAGATGCCTGAATTCGTCAGGGATGCCATCGCGAGGTGATGACAGATGAACGACGAACCGAGAATCAGAATACTGCTTGCCAAAGTCGGGCTCGACACCCACGACCGTGGGGTGCTTGGCCTCATTTCGGCGTTTCGCGATGCCGGCTTTGATGTCATCTATTCGGGCCGATATGCCACGCCCGAGGGTGTGGCTAAAACGGCGGTCCAGGAGGATGTGAATGTTCTTGCCTTAAGCGACCATACCGGGAGTATGCCCATCGTTGCCGAGAGCGTGTTAAAGGCGCTAAGAGAGAACGGCGGTGAGGAAATCCCCGTGATATCCGGAGGACTCATTCTGTCCAGCGATCGGCCGGTGCTGGAAGGAATGGGCGTGACAGGCAACTTTGGGCCCGGCACACCATTGAACGCGATTATCGAACACGTCAAGCGTGTCGCGCGCTGACGATGGCGGCGATTTGATGAGCCAATCAGATGCCACTCTGCATAGGCACCGTGACCCTGGTGTTCGTGGTAGTGGAGTACCGATATTTTCTACCGTAGTAGCGGTGAAATAATCATCAGCAGGCGACCCGGATCACTTCTCCACTGACATGGGCACTGGCGGAGGATGATAGGAACATGACTACGTCTGCCACTTCCTGCGGGGTGCCCATGCGTCCGAGTGGCGAGCGAGAACGATAGGCGTCGATGTAATCCTGCGCTACGGCCTTGGAGAGATTTTCGTTCCAGATCAGGCCTGGCATCACCGCGTTGACGCGAATGGTGGGGGAGCCCTCGGCAGCAGCGGCACGGGTAAGGCCCAGGGTGCCGGCTTTGGCTGCTGCGTAGGCCGCTTCGCCGAATGCCGTCGGCCTCTCCCCCGCCAATGACGAGATATTCACAATGCTGGCGTCATCGGACTGCAGCAGATAGGGCCAGGCGTGTTTGATGTGGAGAAAATGAGAGGTGAGTGACACACCAATGACCGTGGACCAGGCCTGCAAGGAAGTCGTTGCTATCGGTGAGAGTTGATTCAGACCGATATTGTTGACGAGCTTGTCTATGCGGCCAAATTTCTCGTGGGTCTGTGTCAACGAATCACACACCGCATCTTCGTCACTGCCATCGACCGTCAAAGTCAGGAAGCGGCTGGGCTCATAACGCGATACAAGATTATCTTGCAGCCGTGCAATGCGCGAAGCGCTGCGGTCACTGGCCATGACGGCGGCGCCGCGATCGAGAAAGGCGTGCACTAGTGCGGCCCCGATACCCGAACCTGCGGCCGCATTCACGATGGCGACTTTACCCTTGAATATGCCTTCTGCCATTACTCGTTTCCTTGTGCTTCACAGCTGTTAGTGGCGCTCAATTGCGCCTAATGACGCGACCGAGCTGCAGGCGCGGTGGGCCGCCGGCGCTTAGGCCGCAATGGCGCCGCGCCCGACTCGGCGCTAATCCTGTCGCCTAAACCGCTTAGCAGCAGAAACAATTGCTGCAGGATGATCTCGAGATCAATGGGCTCACCGTACTGCTGGGCGATGAACGCGCCGTTGATCGTAGCGCGGCAGAGCGGCGCGAAATCGGCGGCGAGGATGCGCGCCGTGGTGGCGCCGAGATCGGTGAACTGGCGTTCAAGCAAGGCCTTCCACCAATCGATCGAACTCGCGCGAATAGCGGCAATCTGCGCGCGCACTTCGGCCGGCAGGTGGCGTTCCTCGATCATCATGATGAGCAGCAGGCGCAGGAAGTTGGCGTTGCCCTGTAGTTGTCGAGCGAGTCCTTTGATGGTGACTTCGAGGGTTTCGGCGGGCGCTGCGACGCCCTCTGCGAGGGGTTGGCTGGCGGCGGCCAGAAATTCGTCCGCAGCTTCCTTGATTGCGCTGAGCAGCAGGTCTTCCTTGTTCCTGAAAAACCAATACAGTGAACTCGCATTGAGGCCGGCTTCGCGGCAGATCATCGAGATGCTGGTGCCGGCATAGCCTTTGCTCGAAACCAGCTTGAGCGAGGCCGCGAGAATGCGCTCGCGAGTCTGATGATTGTGCTTAGCAATCCGGCTGTCACCCGCGTGTTGTCGTCCGCGCGCCATCGGCTGCTTAAGGGCGCGCTAGAACAGGACTGCGCGTCATGGTCGCGCGCCACCCTTAGTGAACGGAATGTCCGCGACCCAGACATTGGCGCGCACGCGCTTGGCCATCATTTCCTCGAAGATGTTCTTGCCCGCCAGTGACTCGATCGCCGTGATGAACAGTTCGCGGCCGCTAGTGCCGCCAATGGTGCAGGCTATCGGCTCGCTGTCCGGCACGATGACGGCATGCGTGCGGCTGCCATCCTGCGCGGTGCGCACCACCCGATCGCTGTCCAGCAGACAGGCCCAGCAGGCCTCTTCGGCATCCATGCTCATACCATCGATGCGGCTCTCGCCGGAAAAATCCGCGAACACTCGTCCGTCACCCAGCGCGCCATTGGCCCCGATGTCATAGACCTTGATGGTGGAAATCATTGTTTCCGCGAGATACAAGCGCGCGCCATCGGGCGAGATCACCACGCCATTGGCAAAGGCCAGTTGATCCTTGGCGACCTTCACGCTGCGATCGGGTGCGACATACAACAGTCGTCCGGGAGCAGGCTTTTCGCCGTGCAGGACGCGCGCACCGACATCGTCGACGTAATAACCGCCGCGACCGTCGTCGACGATGTCGCCGAGATAACCAGTCGCGAATGCGGATAGATCGCAATATTCGCCGAGGGTCCCGCCGTCGAAGCTCAGCAGGCGACAGTCGAACATCGAATTGATCAGCAGCGTTCCATCGGCTCGAACGATTAAGCCATTGGGCTGATTCTCGATCTCCACCAAGGTCGTGACCGTGCCGGTGTAGGGATCCACCTGCACCACGCGGCAACCTAGCATGTCTGACAACACCAGTGCCTGACCGGTCCAGCGAATGCCTTCGCCAAACAACAAGCCACTGGCGATTTTGCGCGCGATAATTTCTTGCACGATGAACTCCTTCGATCAGGCTTGAGAAGCGGCGATCACCGTGGCAACCACTGTCTGTGGATCTCTTGGCAGATTCCGTGAGCGCCACGCGACATGCTGGTCCGGTCTGACCAGCACCAGCGGGTAGTTCTGATACTTTTCCGCAGCGCCGCCTTGGTCGATGTGGACGACGGTCAGCGGCACTTTGCGGGCCGCGAAAGCCGTCGTCAGCGGTTCGACGTTCTGAGCGATCGTGCCAAAGCACAGCAGGCTGAAGTCTGCACCGAAATCGTCATAGAGCGCGCGCCCGGAAGTGCGCCACAGATGCGGCGCGCGCACGCCGGGCACCGACGACTCGACATAGCGATTGATCGCAAACGGCGGTAGTTTGCCGTCGTCGTGACAGATGATCGGAGAAGTGTCATAAGTCACGCCAAGCTGCATGCCGATGCTGTCGAACTCGGCAAGGTTATGGGCAGTGACCGCATGGCCGACCTCGGCGCGGAAGGCATCGGCCGCCTCGCCAGTGGCCTCAAGCCGTGCATCGTCGACCGGAACGCGATAGAGATCCTCGAAGATTTTCGCAGCCGATGCCGCCACCAATTGTCCAATCGAGCGGCGCTCTGCCTCGTAGCTGTCGAGCAGCGCGTCGCTGCCCCAGCCTTTCAACATGGCCGCCAGTTTCCAGCCCAGATTAACCGCGTCTTCGACGCCGGCGTTCATGCCGAAGCCACCCATCGGGATCCAGATGTGGGCCGCGTCGCCGCACAGGAATACGCGTTCCTGACGGTAACGTTCGGCGACCATGGCGCGCGCGATCCAGCGCTCTTGACCGAGCACCTCGTAGGGCAGATCGCCGCCCAGTGAATTGCGGATCGCAGGGCGATGATCATGGCCGTCGAGATCGCCGTCGGGACTCAGAATGGAATGGTGCAGCCACAGTTCTTGTCCGTCGATGGCGACGATGTGGGATTCGCCGTCCGCGTTATACAGACGATGCATCCAGGCCGGCGCATGGGGCCAGTGTTGCTTGAGCGCCGGCGAGCGCAAGTAGGTGGTACAGAATTTGGCGATGCAGTCGCGCCCTTCGAGTCGCAAGCCCATCGCCTTGCGGATGCGGCTATGACCACCTTCACAGGACACCAGATACTGGCAGCGCACGCGCTGCTGTGCACCGCTGGCGCAGTGCTCGATGACGCAGTCCACACCGTCAGGCGCAGTTTCATAGGACAGGAATTGCCATCCTTCGCGGTAATCGCACTGCGGATAGCGACGCAGATGCTCACGCAACACCGGCTCCATCGCGAGCTGCGACACACGGTGCTGCGGTTCGGGGGTCGGCCAATAGGCGTCGATGGCGCCACGCGCGTCCTGGCCTGCCAATACTTCGGCCGACGAGCGCAGCCGATAGCGCGTGAGTTCCTGACCCTGCCAGCGCGTCGCATAAACGACGTCGGTGGGGTAGTCGAGTGGCAGCCCAACGCGCCGGATCGCGTCTGCGCAACCGAGTCGGCGGAAGTGTTCCATCGAGCGTGCGTTGGTGGTGTTGCATTTCGGGTTCGGCGGCATCGCGAGGCGCTGTTCCACCACCAGGCAAGCAATGCCGCGGTGTGCGAGTTCCAACGCCAGCGTGGTGCCGACCGGCCCGCCACCGGCGATCAATACCGGGACTTCGATGCCAGCTGTCATGATCGCTCCCGCTATCTGTAACGATGATTACACAAAATGAGCATAGACAGCATTCCAGAAGATTACAATTTTTGACGGAGATTCACGAGATAGAAGCGCGGGTGAGCGGTCGTTAGTGTAACGAGTGTTCCATGATAAGCCGCCATCGCGCGGCAAGGCGTGCACCTCACGGGATTGAACACGGAGCAATGCGGTCGATCTCACGGGCAGCGGTGACAACGATCTGCGCTTGTCGCTTCAGGATCTGATCCAGGTGACCGATCACGTCGCGCTGCGCGTGGCAGGCAATGACGGTGACACCGTCGAGGTCACGACGCCGGGTTGGACGCAGATTGCCGACAGAAGCATTGACGGTAAGGACTATCGCGCCTACCTCTACGACAGTGCGACCTTGCTGATCGACACGGATATCGCGCCGATCATCGCCTGAGGTCGAGCGTCCACCGGCCGCCGAACGCAGTACCTGGCGTGCGTCGCTCGGCATTGATCTCGCGCAAGCGCGCGCGTCACTGCCGGCCTGTCGTCGCCGCCGGGCATTCGAGCTTGCCTGCCGCCAGCGCCTCGCCGATCAGTACGGATTTCACTAATCCGCCTTCGTTCACGACATGTCCCTCCTTACCGACGGGCAGCGTGGCGTCGGCCGGGTGCAGTGCGCCCAGATCGAGCAGGCAGAAGCGATCCGCGTAGACGAGTCGGTAGACCGCGCGCTGCCAGAGGTAGGACCCGCGCTCGGCGGCCGCGTAGATCGGGATCATGAACACCACGCGATAGGGCGCACCCGCTGCGAGCGCGCGGAAGGCCGCAGCATTGGTCTCGAGGTTCGCGCGGCTGACGGGATGCGTTACGATCTCGGCGAGCTGGCGATAGATCGGCGGCTCATGGGAGCCTGTCGAACGCAGCGCGGCGTCGGCGTCGACCATCACCGTCACGGCGCTCGCCTCGGCGCGCAGGAAGCGCGGATGCATGGCTTCGATGTCGAGCAAGCCGGCGGGCGGCGTAGCGATCGTCGGCGCGCCGTCCGCTGGCTGCACCGGTAAGGCCGGCAGCGACGCGTCATCGGGCTTTGCCGCGCCAAACAGCCGTACACGCAGGCGATGACGCCACACCTCAATGAACGCTGCGGACAACATTCCGGGCGCTCCCCGCGCCGCGCCGCGCGCGAGCGGGCCAGGCAGTCCGCCTGCTGCGATCACTTGCTCGATACGCGCGAAATCCGCCGCGTAGAGCCGCACCAGATCCGGATCCGCAACCTGCGTCCAGGCCGCGAAGGAATAGACAGCCAAGCCCCCCGGCTTGAGATAGGTCCGCGCGATGGCGTCGTAGATGGGCGCCATGCGGCGATTGAGAAAACTCGATTCGTAGGCGAACAGGGCGACCTTGAGCCCCGCGCGCTGCGCGATCACTGGTGGCAGCGTGCCCCACGCCAATGTGCTGTCGCCGAAGAGGATCACGTCGTAGCTGTGGGGCGCCGCCTCGAACAGTGGGTTCGCGAGCGGGCCGGGTCCGACGCGATCCTCGGACACTGCGTGCAGGAACGAGAGGTCGAGGCCGCGCGCTGCGGGTGCGGCGATGAGGCGCGCATAAAGTGGATTCTGATACCGCGCTGCCGGCACTGTGTCCTGGCCTTCGCGCCAGATCCAGACCAATAGCAGGACCGTGACGAGCACGGCGATGGATGCGGTATCGACGAGTGCGCTGCGCATGTTCAAAATTGAAAATAGATAAACGGCAGTGGTTCACCGCGAAAGATCACCGCGAGCGGTAGTAGCGCGAAGGCGAACAGCACGGGCCAGCGCCGGCCCGCGAGGGCCGGATAACCGGCTTCGTCAACGCGATAGAGCTTGAGCGCGTGATCGAGCGCAACACCGGCCAGCGGCGCGGCCAGTGCGAAGCGAGCGTAGGGCAGACCCTCGCGCGCGGCGGGCGCGACGAGGCGGCGCACCAGCGTTGCCGCAGTCGGCGCGTCAAGCCTGAACAGCGCCCAGCCGAGTGTGACGGTGAGCAGCGTCGCCGCGACGCCGAGCACGCGCGGCGCTTGCGGCAGACGCGCAGACACGAGCTTCGAGAGGGCGACGATGAAGCCGTGAAAGGCGCCCCACAGTACGAAGTGCACGGCCGCGCCGTGCCACAGTCCCGACAACAGGAACACCGTCATGAGATTCGCCGCGCGCCGTCCGGCGCTGCGGCGTGCGCCGCCTAGTGGCACATAGACATAATCGCGAAACCACGACGAGAGGCTTATGTGCCAGCGCCGCCAGAAGGCGGCGAGCGAGGGCGCGGCATAGGGATAGGCAAAGTTTGCTGGCAGCTTAAAGCCGAGCACGAGCGCGAAGCCGATAGCCATGTCGCTGTAGCCGGAGAAATCGGCATAGATCTGCGCGCCGAAGCCGGCCAGCGTGAGCCAGGCTTCGAGCGCGCCCATGCCGGCCACGCCGAGCGAGAGGTTCCAGTCGACCCACGCGCCGGCGTGATCGGCGATGAGGAGTTTCTTCGCGAGTCCGAGCGCGACGAGCACGAAGGCGAGTTCGGCGCGCGCGCGATCGAGTGGCAGCGGCCGCGCCATCGCGGCGAACATCGTCGGTGCGCGCAGGATGGGCCCCGCAGCGAGATGCGGCCAGAACGCGACCAGTACGACGAGTTCGATGAAGTCGCGGCGCGGCGCGAGCCGTGCGGCGCGCACGTCGGCGTAGTAGCCCACCATCGTGAAGGTGTAGAACGAGATGCCGAGAGGCAGCACGGCGTCGAGGTAGCCGCCGTGCGCGCCGGCCAGGCCGAGAAAGAAGTCCCAGTACTTGAAGACGGCGAGCGGCAGCAAGGCGAGCACGATGCCGGCGATGGCGGCTGGCCGCGACGCACGTTCGAGGGCGCCGGCAAGGACGCGGGCGAGGCCGGCATGATAGAGCAGCAGTAGCACAGCCGGCGGATACCAGGCGCCGTAGAAGCCGAGCGAGCCGTAGGCCACAAGCTGCGTGCGCAGGCGCGCACTGCCGCTGCGCGCGGCGATGAGGAGGTGTAGCGCGAGATACGCCGCCGCGAAGATCGTGAAGCTACCGCTCGTGAAGGACATCGCGCTCCGGGTCCCCTGTCGGCACCATCAATCTGTCCTGTTTGCGCCACCGCCGTGTAACGGTTGGTGCTGAGCTTGCGCTTGCGATAAACCGCGCTACCGCGTTAACAACAACTATTCGATGCATGCTACCACCTCGAGTCCGGCCTGCGTGGTGGTGGGCATTGTCGCGACCGCGCTGAGGTGGAGTCCTGCTTCGCTGAAGCGTCAGCCCACGTGGCCGTATTCGGTTACTGCCAGTCGGGTTTGCATGCGGCAGGATTCTGCCGGGAGCTTCGGCGTGATAGGACACGGCTCGGAGTGCCGATGCAACGCGGACAGATGCTCGGTATGAAGTCGCAAACTACATTGCTGCGGTGGGTCGTAAACGCAAGAACAACTAAGCGGGTCGCGTCAGCGACGCCGCCAAGTCGCTTTGAGTGGCTCACGAAATGAAAGCCCGGGGCTCGGCCGGGCTATGCTTACCACATAGTGCTGCAGATGTTCGCTAGCAGCATCGATCGGCAGGCTATGTAAATTCAGAAGCTTCGTCACGGCTTTCCAATCCACCGGCGTCGCTTTCCGCACATCAACTCCGAACCTAAGCGTTTTGTGTCACGCCCTGGCCCGCCTCATACCAGGTGCGAGAATTATTGACGAGACGCACAACCAGCAGCATTGCCGGCACTTCGATAAGGACGCCGACAACGGTCGCGAGGGCGGCTCCGGAATTGAGCCCGAAGATGCTGATAGCGGCCGCGACAGCTAGCTCGAAGAAATTGCTGGCAGCGATGAGTGCCGATGGACAGGCGACGTTGTGTGTCTCGCCCAGCTTGCGGTTCAGCCAATAGGCCAAGCCGGCGTTACAGAACACCTGAATGAGAATAGGGACCGCTAGCATGGCAATGATGAGTGGCTTTTGGATGATAGCGTTGCCCTGAAACGCGAACAGCAAAACCAGCGTCCCGAGCAATGCTGCTATCGACCATCGGCCTGTCTTGGTCATCGCTGCATCGAACGCCTCGCTACCTTTTTTCAGCAGCGCTTGCCGCCAAAGCTGCGCCAGAATGACCGGCATAACGATGTAGAGCCCGACCGACATCAAAAGAGTTTCCCACGGCACCGCGATCGCAGAGATTCCCAACAACAGACCAACAATCGGCGCGAAGGCAAAGACCATGACCACGTCGTTCAGCGCGACTTGTGACAACGTGAAATAAGGGTCACCACCGGTCAGGCGACTCCACACAAATACCATGGCGGTGCAGGGCGCCGCCGCGAGCAAAATCAGGCCTGCTATATAGCTGTCCAACTGCGCCGCTGGCAGGAACGGTGCGAAGGTACGACGAATAAACAACCATGCGAGTAGGGCCATCGAGAAAGGTTTTACAGCCCAATTCACGAGCAGCGTGACAACGATGCCCCGCCAGTGCCGTCGCACCTGTCCGAGCGCGCCAAAGTCAATCTTGACCAGCATCGGAATAATCATCACCCAGATCAGCAGGCCGACCGGAATATTGACTCGCGCGATTTCCAGGCGACTGACAATCTGAAATACCGCAGGAAGTAATTCGCCGAGTGCGATGCCGGCGACGATGCAGAGCGCTACCCACACTGTCAGATAACGCTCGAAGAAACTTATAGGCGATGTCGGTTCAGCGCTTAATACGGTCTGCGGTGCGCTCATGTGACGTCACCTTTGGTCCGGCCGATGTCGTCCATTTCGCGCTTCATGGCGATCGGGTCTAGCACCGTGAGCGGCAGGTTCACGAAGAGCTGGACGCGGTTCATGAGGTAAGCAAAAGCCTTGGCAAAGGCCCGGCGTTTTTGTTCATCGGTGCCTTGCACAGCAGCGGGGTCTTCGATACCCCAATGCGCCGTCAAGGGCTGACCGGGCCAGATCGGACAATCCTCCCCTGCCGCGTTGTCGCAAACCGTGATGATGAAATCCATTTGAGGTGCGGCGGGCTGGGCGAATTCGTTCCAGCTTTTGCTGCGTAGCCCCTCGACTGGGTAGCCGATCTCTCGCACCTGCTCAAGCGCTAACGGATGGACGTCGTCGGTCGGCTTGCTCCCGGCGCTATAGGCTTTAAATCGACCGCCGCCCATCGTGTTGATGAGGACTTCGGCCATGATGGACCGCGCCGAGTTACCGGTGCACAAGACCAAGACGTTTTGGGGCTTATCACTCACAGCCTGTCGCTCAGCAACAAGCCGATTTTGCTTCGACTGTCGCGCCAGGTCGCGCCGCAGGGACTTCGGCTGCGCAACACGCGGAGACAGGTTTGTCGGCGGTGGCCACAGCCTTCTCGCTGAACACTGCAATGCTGTCGAGCGTGTGGAACTGCTCCCAGGCGATGCCTTGGGGATCGGTGATCCAATATTTTTCGCTACGGGCGTAGCAGCAGCTGGTGGTGCCTTCATCGAGTAGCGACATGTCGGCGGATTTCGCACGCTCTTTCAGCTCGGCAAGCTCGCCGGCATCATCGGTCTGCAGACCGAGGTGGTCGATGCCTGATTTTTCACCGTGTGTGGAAATGGCGAAATTGATGCGCGGGTCTTCCAGCATCCATTTCGCGTAGTCCGCTTCAAGCCGGGTGGGCTCGGTGGCAAACAGCTTTGAATAGAAGGCCGCACTTTTAGCGATGTCTTCAACGTGAACGTGAACATGAAAACGCTTCATGGCAAGCTTCCTCTCAACTAGCTTTGCAAGTGGGGGTGCTGACGGCGCACGAGGCGCCGGCGCAGCAGTTGTCGGTGAGATAAGCCAGCAGCGCATTCATGCGCTCAAACTCAGCCCGGTAAATCAGATTGCGGCCGTCACGCTGCTGTGACACGAGACCCGCATGGGTCAATTCTTTGAGGTGAAATGACAGGCTGGTGCTCGGAACACCCAGAGATTCTGAGAGTATCCCTGGCGTCAGGCCCTCTAGGCCGGCAACGACCAAGGCCCGGAATATCCGCAACCGTACCGGCTGTGCGATGGCTGCGAGTGCTTTGGTAACGTCGTCCTCTTTCATAATTCAAATATAATTGAATTATTGAATAGATCAAGCGCAATTGTTTTAAATCCCTTGCAATGGCTTCAGCAAGGGCCAAACAGGCGCCGGAAGCACTCGGGGAAAACTCACACGACGGAGTCACCCTCGGACTATCTAGTGCGACTGCGGCAGCCGATGTGGACGCCGGTTATTTTTTGGGACTCCAGAGTAGGAGTTTCCCAGTCTTGAGCCGGCGCGCTCAATCGGACGTCCGCGACTGGTTAAACTCACACACTCGATTCCGTGACGAAAGGCCGAGTCTCTCGATGTCCCAGGCAGAAAATCATGAAACGTCAGACCCCGTTCGCGCCCTGGCGGTCAAGTTGCGCGCAGCCAGCGCACGTGGCACCAAGCCGAGCAAGGAGCAGAAGCAGTTCAACCAGCTCGTGAAGGACATCGATGCTTTGCGCACCTCGCTGGCGCAATGGCACGAATTCGTGCCGGTGCTTCAACGCCGTGTGACGATGGAAATCGAGCCATTGGTCGCCCGCTACCGCGAACACCGTGTGCAACTCGTCATGCTTTGGAACCGTGCAATCGACAGCAAAGAACTCGGTAAGCGTCAGAAGACCAAGGCTGTCGAGATCCTGCGCTGGCACCTGTCCGAGATCCTGGCCGACGGGCCGGACGAGGAATTGATTGCACTGTATGACCAATACGGCGACGTCAGTTTTGAAGAAGAACAAGCCATGGACGCCGAGCTTCTGCACAGCATGGCGGGCGAAGTCTTCGGCATCGAGTTTGACGAGGACGATGATGCGTCAGCACTTACAGAGGAAGAGCTGGCTCGTGCGATCGCCGAGAAATTGGAGGCTGAACGCGAGTTGCACGCGGGCCGCAGCAGAGCGGGGCACAAGAAGAGCGCCAAGGCCCAAGCTCAGGAGACCCTATACGAGCAACTTGCTCTGGGCGCAAGCAACGCTGTGCGCGAGATCTACCGTAAGCTGGCCAGCGAGTTGCATCCCGACCGCGAACCTGACGCAGACGAGCGGACGCGCAAGACCACGCTAATGCAGCAGGCCAATCAGGCCTACGCTGCCAGCGATCTGCTGACCCTGCTTGGCATGCAGTTGCAGCTGGAACAACTCGACCCTGCCACGCTGAGTGGCTTGGTTCGCGAACGATTATTGCAATACAACTACCTGCTTGCCGACCAATGTCAGCAACTGCGTCACGAGCTGGCTGAGCTGAGCGCGCCCTTCGCGATGAGCATCGAGGATGGCGCCCGCGAGTTAACGCCGGAGGCGGTAGGGCGCGCACTCGACCGCGAAGCACGCGACTTGAAGCGCGCGGCCAAGGATTGTGAGGCCGATGTCGCGCATTTCCGCGATATGCGTAATATCAAAGCCGCTTTAAACAGCTATCAGCTGGGAGATCTCGCCACGGACTATCCCTCGCCGCTGGACGATCTCTTTTTGGAAGTCCCACCGACGTCGCGCAGAGGGCGGCGGCGATGAGGCGGGTCGCGAAGAAATGGCGTGCTCGGTAGCGTTCGATGCGGTCAGCGCTTGCCCTTTGCTTTTCATCAGGCGATGTACAGCACTATTGGCCGGCTTATGAAACGGCGGGCACTAAGTCTGAGTGCTGAGAATCACACGAAACTTGCTCGCGCTTGCAGGCGCGAAAGTTCAATGCGGCAGGCCGAAGGCATGCTCTGTCACCAACTTCGTTGGTGACATCGAATCATCGCGCTGACGCGCGCGCGTAAATCCGA
>JAYWAC010000149.1:0-13604 GCA_043782755.1 Pseudomonadota bacterium
ATGGAATGGATGGCTGGGCAGCTCTCCCTGGATTCAAGTGACGAACGCCTGGCTATGGCCGACGACGAACCAGTTCGAGACTGATGCCCACCATCGCCACCAGGCTCGACATCATCAATAAGGCGCTGGTCGGCACCGGCACCGGTTGCGCGAGACTCAGTTTCAGGAACTCGGTGTTGTCGGCAAACGCGCCGCGACCACCACCGCCTGGATAATTATTGTCGTTGATGACCAGCAAGGTGTTGGCGTCCAGCAGCAACACGCTTTCGATGGTCACATAGGGGAAGGTGAATACCGTTGAACCATCACCGTTCAGGTCGTGGGGATCGGCGATGTTCATCAAGTCGACCAGTTCTTTCTTATGCACGAAGCCGCCGTTAGCGACACCCGCAGTGTCGGCCAGAAAGATCTTCTTGAAGGGATGACCGTTGACGGTGGTGGCGGTGTCGCCGTTGCGCTCGATGATCAGGAACTGGTGATCGTTGATGGCTGTCATGTCGCCGATGTTGGTGCCGCCCGCATCCAGCTGATAGAGGTAGTTGACCGCCGTGTAGGTCTCGCTCTCGATGTCGAACTCGTTGATGCGCAGGCTCTTGGCCGGGTCGCCGCTGACGGTGCCTTCGAGCAGGGTGATGAGCTTGTCGCCGGCGGCATTGATGGCCATGCCTTCGAAGCCGCGCGAGCTGCCGAGGTTGGGGATGCCGACCAGGAAAGGATTCTGCGGCGCCTGCACGCCCGGCAGCGGGATTTGACTGCGCAGCACCTTGCCGCTCGCATCGGTCTTGATCAGGAAGGGTCCGAATTCTTCACCGAACCACAGATTGCCGTGCTTGTCCTGACGCACCGACTCGATATCGAAGTCGGCACCCGTCAACAGGCGCTCCGCCTTCACGGTCGCATCGACCGTAATATTGTTCGCGCCATTCGGGTAGTTAGTTTTATCGGCAACCAGCGAGAAGCCGAGCTTGTGGTCGGGATCGCGCTGCGAAATGAAACTCGAACTGGTGAAAAAGGGCAGCGGCGCGCCACTGCTGTAATTGACCGCTTCGACCGCGCCCGTGCCGACCACGAAGGTGCCGTCGAACATCTTGAAGCGCGGCGCCACCGCATACATGCGCAACATGGCGTCGGCCGAATTGGACTGCGCGCCATAACCGTTGTCCGGCATCACATAAAAGCTGTCGGCCGTCGGTCCGTGGAGTACCGCCGACAGGCCTTGAACGGGCTGGTGATTCGGCAGCGGTACCGGATTGCCGAAAGGCGCGCTGACAAATTGCGCGGAGGTCGGCCCCGGCGCGAAGGTATTGGCTGGCATCATCGCCCAGCCGCTCAAAGTGGTGTCGGCGTGGACCAGTGAACTGAGCAGAGTGGCGCTCATGGCCGCGGCGACGCTGGTCGTCGTGCGCAGATGCATAGGTATGGTCATGTGTAGGTCTACCCTTGTGGCTTGCTGTCTTGTTGGTCGTGATGCGCAGCCGCGTGAGCGGGATGCGATGCACGCACAGTGCGGCCAGCGCGCGACATCGCCGTGAAGGGTGCGCGACACTTCCATGACGCGCCGTGACGATTCGCAGCAGTCTTGCAGCGGTCTCGATTTCGACGCTTAGCCGTCACACCTCACCGCCACACTGCGCGCGCCTGGTCGAGAGCCAGGCCACACCTCAAATAGCCAGGGGAAGATCATGGGCGGATTAGATCGTCGTGAGTTTATGAAGTGGATGAGCAGTGGCGCGCTGGGTGCGACGCTGTCATCGAGCATCACTCGTGCGCAGGGCATTGCGGCCCACACCCGCACGCACTCCATCACCGATGTCGAACACATCGTGGTGCTGACCCAGGAAAATCGTTCGTTCGATCATTACTTCGGCACCTTGAGCGGCGTGCGTGGTTTCAGTGATCCACGCGCCGTACGTCTGCCGTCGGGCAAGCCGGTGTGGTACCAGGCCGATGGCGCGACGGAAGTGCTTCCTTTCCATCCCGATATCGTCAATCCCGGCATGGCCTTCTTTCCCGACCCGCCCCATGGCTGGAACGATTCACACGCTGCCTGGAATGATGGCCGCTACGATCGCTGGGTGCCGGCCAAGGGCGCCTCGGCGATGTCCTATCTGACCCGCAAGGACATTCCCTTTCATTTCGCGCTGGCCGATGCCTTCACCCTCTGCGATGCCTACTACTGTTCGCTGCTCGGCCCGACTGATCCGAACCGCTATCACCTGTGGACGGGCTGGACCGGCAATGACGGCGCCGGCGGTGGGCCGGTCATCACCAATGCCGAAGTCGGCTATGACTGGATGACCTATCCCGAACGTCTGCAACAGGCCGGCATTTCGTGGAAGGTCTATCAGGACGCAGGAGTGGGTCTCGACGCCGACGGCTTCTGGGGCTGGACCGACGATGCCTTCATCGGCAATTACGGCGACAACTCGCTGCTGTATTTCCATCAATACCAGAACGCCCTGGCGGGCACGTCGCTGGCCGATCGCGCCAAGACCGGCACCAATATCGCCCAGCGCGGCAGTCTGTTCGATACGCTGCGCGAGGACGTGATGCGCGGCAGCTTGCCGCAGGTGTCGTGGATAGCGGCACCGGAGGCTTATAGCGAACATCCCAACTGGCCGGCCAATTACGGCGCGTGGTACATCGCGCAGATCATCGACGCGTTGACTTCCAACCCCGATCTGTGGAGCCGCACCGCGCTGTTCATCAACTACGACGAGAACGGTGGCTTCTTCGATCACATGGTGCCGCCGAGTCCGTCGTACAACGCGAAAAACGGGCAGTCGACGGTCAGTACGGACAGTGAAATCTTCGCCGGCGATGGTGTGCATGCGCCAGGCCCTTATGGCCTCGGTGTGCGCGTGCCGATGCTGGTGGTGTCGCCATGGAGCCGTGGCGGTTACGTCAATTCGCAAGTCTTTGACCACACTTCGGTGATCCGCTTTCTCGAAACGCGCTTCGGTCAGCAGCATCCTGAACTCATCGAACAGAACATCACGCCCTGGCGTCGCGCGGTGGTGGGCGATCTGACCTCGGCCTTCAATTTCGCACGACCGAATGCGGTCTTTCCGCATTTGCCGAGCACGCTTGCTTATGTTCCGACCAGCAAGATGCGCCATGCCGACGATGTCATCGCCGCCGCGGCGGGTGACGCATTGCCACGCCAGGAACGGGGCGTGCGCCGCGCACGGGCCTTGCCCTATCGCATCGAAGCTCGCGGCATGTTGCAGCCGATGGCACGCGGATTCGTCATCGAGTTCAGCAATCACGGTCAGGCGACGGCGGTCTTTCAGGTCCGCGCGGCGCATCTCGATGTCACGCCGCGCAGTTATACCGTTGAACCCGGCAAGCGACTGACAGACAGCTGGGGCCTCGCGACCGACGGCAGCTACGAACTCATGGTGCACGGTCCCAACGGCTTCCTGCGGGCTTTCAAAGGTCGTATGCACGATGGCCAGTTCGCGCTGCTCGAGGCCCATGTCGAATGTCATCACGAGGGCGACAAGTCTCTGCGGTTAACGGTGGCGAACTTCGGCACACGCCCGGCGATGCTGCGCATCCGCGACAACTACAGCGGCGATTCCTGGGCGAGCGACTTGTCTCCCGATGACGTGTTCGAGCGTGAGCGTTCCTGCGCGCGTCATTTCGGCTGGTATGACCTCGTCATTACCAGCGATCAAGATGTCGATTTCCGCTGGCAGTTCGCCGGCCATATCGAGAACGGTCGCGAAAGTATCAGCGACCCGGCGCTGGGACGTAGCGTCGTCGGCGCGTGATGGGCGCTGCATGCTGAGGGTCGCGAGGACCTTCTGCACGCGGTGACCGGCAGGCGTGATGCGTTGTCACGCCTGCGTCACACCCATTGCATAGCATCTGAGTCGAATGCGGGTGGGCGATGACTCAAGCTTCGCCATTGCGCAGCGCGCGAGCGCGCTGCAAGACCTACTCTTGAATTTCTCGTCCTGACCTGCATCGCTTGACAACCACCGCGTTCCCGCAAGGTTATACCCTTGAGCAAGTCCATCCAGCTCTTTTCCAGCCACGCCCTCTCACGCCTTTTCGATACGCGTCCGTCACGGGCTCAGCGTGAAGCCGCAACACCCGCGATCCCCAACCGCATCGAAGTGCGCTTGCGTGAACTCTCGCAATTGTTCAACGTGATGGATCCCTCGCCCTTTCACGAGAAGGAACTCGATATCGATGCCGAGGAATTCATTGTCGGCTGGGCCAGCGAACTGCCCGACGACGAACCGATGTCGCTGCTCTTGCATCTCGATCAACGCTCGAACGAAGATGATCCGCACACGCTCATCAGCGAGGCCGTGCACCACTATTTTCAGTACAAGGCCGATGTCACGCGGCGCCGCCTCACCCACCTGACCCGCGAAGGCTGGCACGATCTGTTGCGCGGCATTCTGTTTCTGACCAGTTGTGTGTTCGTCGCGAGTCTGCTCAGCGGCTTTGAATCGACCTTCATGTCGATCTTCCGCGAGAGCGTGTTGATCGGCGGTTGGGTGGCGATGTGGCGGCCGATGGAAGTGTTCCTGTATGAGCGTTGGCCGCTCAAGTCGCTGCGCACGCTTTATCTCACGCTGGCCAGCATGCCGATCGAGGTGCGGTTGCGCTGAGCGGCGCGGGCGAGGTCGACGCTTTATCGTCGTATGCGCGAGCCGCGTGGCCTGGTCGCGGCGCGAAATATCGAAGTTCATCACGGCACACCACACGAGAGTCAGGCCGCGTACTCGTCAGTCGGTGATTTCAAGGCGCTTCGCCACTCGTGGCTTTCAGTTTCTGCATCGCCAGCGCCGCTTCCGGCCGCGCCGGCTGCACGGCGGACAATGCCTCAAGCAGGTCTCTGGCACTGCGCGTGTCGGTACTTGCGAGGGCCGACGCCATGCGTAACAAGGGATCGTAGGCTGGGCGGAAATCCGGGCTGATATGCAGCACGTCAAGCAGGGGCTCGCGCACCTGGGCGAGCATGGCGTAGACATCCGCCGACGGGCGCACCGCGCGACCGTATTCAATGAACTGATTTCGCGCTCGCCAGTAGTCGGCGAGACGGGCTGCAAAGCGCGGATCGTGACCCGGCTGCAGCACTTCGGCCGGTGTGACCCGCCATTGGCCCTGCAGCGCGAGCAGGCGTGCGCCAGGCAGTGTGTCGGGTGCGTAGGTAATGCGTGGTGCGCGATAGGCGACGAGCGGCAGGTCGTCAGTGTTGGCGAGGGCATTACCAGCGAATTTCGCCAGCGCTTGTGGACCGGCGACAATGGTCCCGAGCAGGGCGTAGATATCGTCAAGTCCGAAATCGGCGAGCCGCAGGGGTCGCATGTCGTGCGCGAGGTGCTCGCTGAGCCTGGTCACGTTCAGGCCTTGTCCGTCGCGTCGCGCCACCAGACCGATGACTGGCGTCGCCAGACTATTGCTCGCGACGATGGCCATGCCCGCCGGATAAATGGTCAGAAACGAGCGCACGATAGTGCGCAATGTAGTGAGGTCGAGTTGATGCAGTGGCAACCATTGACAGAACACGCCTTCTGACGCGAGGCGCTCGCGCACGGCGGCAAAGTGTTCCACCGTATAGAGGGAACCGGAGCCGCTGCGCGCTGGATGATAGTTGTCTGCCACGATGACGTCATAGTGCTGCTTGCTCGTACGCATATAGCGACGAGCGTCAGCGGCGATGATGTGCGGTCTGCGCACGGTTGCAGGGTCGGGAAACGCGCGGATGAAATAACGCGAGGCGCTGATCACTTCGGGCAGCAGTTCCACGGCGTCTACCTCAACCTCGCGGTCCATGGTTGCAGCGGTCGCGGTGACGCCGGTACCGAGTCCGAGAAACAACGCGCGTTTCGGCGCCGCATGCAGCAGCAATGGCAATAATGCCTGTCGCGTATCGACGCGCAAGCTCGCGGTGCTGCCTTCTTGTTGACGATTGTCGATGCGCAATACCGCAGTGCCATTACTATCTTCAACGACGCTCACCGCGGCCATCGCGCCTTCCTGATAACTGACAATGTGACCACCTTGCGGCACCTCAACAAAGGCGAGTGGGGGCGACCAGATAGCTGTCATCAACAGCGCGCCAAGGCCCGCCCATTGCGCCGGCTGCAACCAGCGTTGGGGTGGATTCAAGGCGAGATAGGTGGCCGCGATCGATAGCAAGGCGAGTTTCGGCCCGAGGATTGGAAACGCTACAACGCCGTACAGAATCGGCGCCGTGGCGGCGCCGAGCGTGTTGCAACCGAGTGCAGTACCGAAACCGAGGCCCGCGCGTGTCGCGCCGTGGGTGAGGTGACTGAACAGCGCGCCCATGATCACCGTTGGCGGTCCGAACGCCGCCATCGCCAGCACCGCTTCGGCCCCCAAGGCAGCTCCCATGCCTGTGCCGAACAGGTGCAAGGCGCAGGTCTTCACGAATTGTGCTGCCCACAGACTGCCCGCGCCGAGCAGACAGGACATGGCCAGCGCGGTGTACAGGCGATGAGCCAGTCGCTCCGCATCGTGAACAGCCTGTGACGAGCGGTGATAGACCGCGGCCCCCAATGCGGTGCCGAGCAGGTAAACCGCCAGCAACAGAGCGAAGGTGTAGACCGTGTCTTCCGCCACCTGGCTTAAGACACGGACCGTAATCACCTCGTAGCCGATGCCGAGCAGCCCGGTCAGCGCCAGGCGCAATGCGTGTTGCCATGCTGCGGGCCGCACCTGTGGCGTGCTTGATGGCGGCGACGCCAGTTCGGCGAAGACCGTGAGCGCGACTACGCAACACAGAACATTGAGCGAGACGCAGATTGCGGCAGTACTTTTCAGCCCGACGGTGGGGATCAGGAAAAAGGTGCTCGCAAGCACACCGATTACGGCACCGATCGTGTTGGCTGCGTAAAGCGGCGCGATGGTGTGGCCCGCATTTCGCCATTGCGCGGTGACCCGCTCCATGGCGGGCAGCGTGGCACCCATCGCGGCGGTCGCAGGCAGTAACAAGAGAAACGTCCCGCAGAATGCAACACTCCATTGCCAAAGCGGGCTCGGTTCGCTGCCGGTGAGGGTGAGCAACCAGGCATTGAGCGGCGACAGCGCCTGATTCAGGAGCAAACTCCAGGCCGCAATCAGCATTTCGCATGCGGCATACCAGCGCACCGGTCGCGTGCTGCGTGCAATGCGCGAACCCAGCGCGAAAGCGCCCGCCGACAGTCCGCCAAAAAATGCCGTGACCACGGCCATCACGGCCGCCGACTCGTAGCCCAGCCATAGGCTGGCCTGCTGGGTCCAGACGATCTGATAAGCGAGGCCGGCGAAGCCTGATGCGCCCATCAATACCCCAACGGCGCTCTGACGGGACCATGCGCGCATGGCTCAGGTGCCGAACTTGACCACGTATCCCCAGGAGTCGAGTTGCGCAGGAATCGCATTAAAGGCCAACGTGATGCGCCGCCGACCGGGGTTGGGCGGTACCGCGTGCAACAGGTAGCTAGGAAACAGAATCAGATCGCCCGGCTGCGGGGCGGGGCTGATCCACTTGTCGGCGCTGAATTCGTTTGGCGTGATACCGGGGTGGTCGTTTTTGAAGAGGAAATCCGTGCCGCCCGGCGATTTCATGAAAACGGTTTGCGACGCGGGATGGGTTTCAGTCAGATAGATGACGCCCGAGGCAAAACTATTGGCGTGATTGTGCATCGCCTGACGACCGCCGCCTTCGAGCACGTTGACCCACATCTCTTTCACGGCCCACTCCATGCGCTCGCCGAACAGCAATGCACCGAACTCGACCAGCTTGGGTATGATCAGCATGGCGGTCTGGACGAACAGCGGGCTGTCGCCGGGCTTCAGCATTTCGGTATGGGAAAGATTACCCGACGAGTTGTTTTCGATCGTCGCCATGCGCAGAAAATGATCGACGAGCTCGGCGAGCAAGCGGCCATCGATAACGCCACGTGAGCGTAGAACGGGGACCGGAAACAAGCCGAAGACTTCGTCCGTGAGCGCTTCCTTGACGATGGTTGTCACGGTCTTGCGAGAAGCTTGGTTGCGGCGCGCGGCGCGGTTCGACACGGCGTCCGTCAGCCGAGCACGATGGTCGCCACCCGCGACCATGACCAATAGGCCGCGATGGAGCCGATGCCGTAGAGCAGTGGTACCCGCGTGCGTGCCGCGACGGGCCAGTCGCGCATAGTTCGCCACAGCATCCACGCAGCACCGACCGTCAACAGTTGGCCACATTCGACACCGACGTTGAAAGTCAGAAGCGCGGTGGCGAGATAATTCTCCGGCAGACCGATGTCCTTCAATGCGCCGGCAAAACCAAGGCCATGCACGAGTCCGAACAGGAACGCGACCAGCGGCGGCCATTTGCGCGCCAGCGTCGCACGCGCATGCAAGGCCTCGCTGGCGACCAGCACAATCGACAATGCAATAGATGCTTCCACCGGCGGTGAGCGCAGCGTGAGGATGCCGAGCGCCGCGCTCGCCAGCGTCAGGCTATGCGCCGCGGTAAATGCCGTGATGGTCCAAATCAGGCTGCGTTGAAATCCAACCAGGAACAACAGACTCAGCACGAACAACAAGTGGTCGATTCCGGTCAGGATGTGCTCGACACCAAGCAGCGTGTAGGCTGCGGCGATCTCGCGCTGGCCACGCCGATCGTCGGCAGCGCCGTACAACTGCACGGTGGATTGACCTGCCGTCAGGGTATAGACACGCGATTGACCGTCGAGCCAGTAGATTTTTACCAGCGCGGCGGAGAAATATTTGCCGACGCCGTCCACCGCGAGGGTGCCGGTCAGGCCGGTGGTACCGCAGTCGAGAAGGTTGGGTTGGGCGTGACAGGATTGCGGCCAGAGCGGTTTGAGTTCATCGGCCGGGGCGCGCTTTTCGCCGGCGCCCCATTGCCAGATGAACTTGCCCGCCGCAATTTCGCGCAGCTGTAACTCGGCCATGCTCATTTCATGCGCGGCGCAGGCACTCGCGATGAGCAGAGCCCACAATGCAATGAGAACGCGCGGACGGAACAATCTCATCGTGCTGACTGCGTGTCGCTGGTCTTGATGGTGTACTTCTTGGCCAGTTGGCGCACGGCGGCGGTACGCAGTTCGGCGCTGGTGGCGTCGGTCCAGTCCTGCTGCACGACACCGCGCAGGGATTCGTATTCGGCGCTCTGCGGCGGGGTGACGGTCGTGAGCTGCATCGCTCGCCAGCCCTCGCGGGTTGCATAGGCGCGCCACTCGTTGACCGGCGCCTCTTCCAGTTGTTTGGCAAAGTCTTCGCCATAACTCTGTACGAGATTGCCGCGCGGGCGCTGCTTGAAGACCCGCAGGTCCGCTTTCGCGTCGCCTGCGGGGCTGCTATTCAAGTTTGCGACGAGGGCGCGGACAGTGGCTTCCGAATTCTCACCCGCGAGCACCGCTTCCTGAAAATCGAAGCGCGCCGGTTGGTCGTACTTGTTGCGATGGGTCTCGAACCACTCGCGCAGCTGCTTGTCGTCGATGGGTGGCAGGTTGATATTGGCGTCGACGATGCTGAGCGCTTTGAAAATGACTCGTTCGCGTATGGTGTCGTCGCCCTTGTCGACTTGCAGCGCCAGACCTTCCCGATAGAGCACTTCGTTGTCCAGCCACACCTGTCTGAGCGCAGTCATTTCCTCGGCGGTCGGCGCACGATTGCGCGATTCCTTGAATAGCTGCCGCGCACGGTCATCCACTTCGGCGCCGACCACGATGGTGTGGATGTCATCCGTGCGGCCAACGAGGAGGTGGTCGACAGCGAAGAGCAGTCCGCCCAATACCAGGAAATGCAGCAAGGGTTCGCGCAACCACGGCGGCATATTCGAAGTGCGCGGCGTACTCGCGACCGGTGAATCGGAAAAACGGGAGACGGATGGCGGGGTGGACATAGGGCGTTCAAGCGCTTCATGCAATCGGCGGTGGCACTGCCAGGCAGCATCACCGCGAGTCTCAATCGGATGGCTCGCGAGCGCAGCTCTGTCAGCTCGAATGAGGGAGCATGCTAGGTGAATCGTGAGACAGAATCATGACAGTGCAGCGGGCAGTGCAATTGCACGGAAATCACTGCGGACCGACAGCGCCGCGTGGCGTCGCGGTCACGATTCGCTGGCTGGCCGTCGACGCGATGGTCTACGGTTTGCGAGCAAAGTAAGCACTACACACAGCGGTGCCAGAGGTCCCACGGCAACGGGCACCGGTTGCGGCGCTCGCAGCAATTGGAAATCGAAGCTGTAATTTACGCTACCACCCAGTTCCTGGATCCACGCCGCGTAAGTGCCGCTTCCAAGCGGACCACCGGCGTGCACCAGTGGCAAGATGTCGGTGCCGAATTGGTCGCTGGTGTAATGCAGAAAACCAATCAGGTTCTGCACACCGGCGCCGGTCGGGGAGACCGTGAGTTGTGGGCCGGCCTGCATGGCGAAGAACGAAGCGCCACCCGACACGGAGGTATCGGGCGCGAGAATGATCTTGCTCAGTTGCTGTCCCACCGGCACGGTAAACGTGAAATAGTCGCGGTCGATTCCGGTGCCCGGATTACCCGTCGTGCCAGTGACGATATTCGAACCCGTGCTGACGGGCACCACGCTTGGCTCAAGCCCGTTGTTCGACAGATCGCCCTGGGTGCTTTCCTGCCACCCCGTCGCCGCTTGAGCGCCGCAAGAGATCGTCGATGCGACGATGGCCAGTGAGCCGAAGAGCGTATGAATTTTCATCGAGTTCCTTTCTAGCTGGCTATAGATATTTGGCTTATCCGGGAAGAGGCGCTGGGCAGTATTTCCCAGCGCCTCGCCGCCGATTGCTCGCGCAGGTGATGCCTTATTGCACCCCGGCCACGACCGTACCGCCAGTGACCTGGACGTAGATCGGGTTGCTGTAGAACCACAGATCAGACCATGCCGCGACGTCGAACGAAGAAGCCTTCTGGCCCGTGATCGGCGAAGCACCGCTAGCCGTGGCCAAGTGCGCCGGGCAGCCGTCGATGGCCGGGCCGGTCAGCACCGTGCCCGTCGTCGAGCATGGGATGCTCAGCTTGGTGGTGTCGTTGGCGTTGGTGTAGAGGTCCGTAAGCGGATTACCGCTGGCATCGGTCTCAAACGGCGTAGCCGGCGGCAAGTTGGTGCCGCGCAGACGCACGTACTGAGACGCGGTGACTGCGGGAATGCGATAGGTCATCTTCAGCAATGGCGTGCCGTCGACCGCAGAAGTGACCGGCGTCCAGGCCGATGGCGCATCCGCGCTGAAGGTCTTGAGGACCGCCGCGCTGGTGTTGCGCGCCGCCGCCGGCACTGTATTGATGTCGGGGTTGGCGAGCCAGGTATTGGGCCATGCACCCGCATAGTCCGGATTGCCTGGCGTCCGCTTGCCAGTCACCAAGCCACGGATCAGATCGACATGATCGAGCACCGGCGCATTGATCGGCACTGATTTTCCGATCTGCGCCAGCGACGGATTGGGGAAGGTGTACGGCGAGAAATTGGTCCCCGCCGGATCACGCACCACAACCGAGACCACGATGTCCGCGCCAGCACGCACCGCGAGCTTCTGGCCCATCGTCGCGCAACCCGCAGCCTGCACATCGGTACCATTGCTCGCCGCCGCGACCGCCAATGCTTCTACCGACGCGTTGGAGCGCGTACCGGGGCCGGCAAAGGAGGTGCAGGCAACGAACGCAAGGCGATCGATCAGCTTGCCGCTGGCCGCAAAGTTATTGCCGCTGCGCAATCCGTCGACAATGGCCTGCGGACGGATCTTATCCGCGCCATTGCGTACCATCGTGTAGTTACGCTGATATTCGCCGGGCAGGAAATCCTGCGACGTGCGCCGATCGTCGGCACTGAAAAGGCCACGGTTGTGCCAGTCGGAGCTGGCGAAAAACCAGAAGTTGCGGCCTTCGCCCAATAGCGCATCCCACACACCACCAACGTAGGCGCCGTAGATACCGGTGCCACCGTAAGTAGTGCCACCCACGGAATCAGTCAGCGTGCCGTTGATGTTGTTACGCAGCGGCTGGTATTCGCCACGGTTGGCGGAAGCGCCGTGACCTGGCTGGGTCTCAAAACCAAATGCGATCCGCGGCGCGGTATTATTCATGTCGCGCAGATGCTCGACGTTGTAGCCGTTGTTGCCGTCCGGATTGAAGGGGCCGGCGCGCTCAAGATGAGCAGGCACGTAGTAGCTCGTGGTGGGGTACTTCTCGACCATCCACTTCAGCGCTTCGAGCGTCTTCGCATGGCCCTTAGTGCCATTGCCGGCACCGCTCGCCGGAATAAGCTTGTGCGCGACGGGGTTCCAGTTCGCATCGGTGGTGTTGGCGCTGCCCGTCACGGAGCAGTCCCAGTTATTGCCGACATTACTGCCGGTGTTATTGCCTCGGCTGGTGTCGCCATCGGCGCGATCGAAGCAGTATTCCCATTGCGCGAGTGCGTTGGCGTCGCCCACCGCGACATAGCGTGAACCCGACTGATCGGCGATCGCTGGACCGGTAGGCAGCGGCAGATTGTCCATTGCAGCCGGCATCTGACCCGCGATCACGGACATCGAAGTGTGTTCATGACCCGGCACCACGGTTTCGATACCGACGAACAGTGGCTCGTTCTTGAGCCGGGCGAGGTATTCAACGACCTGATACTGATATTCCTGAATCGACTGCCAGCGCCACATGTTGCGCGTATTGCCGGAACCACTCACATCACCTTTCAAGGTGGTGCCGAGCGGAACCCAGTTCGAGTTCGGCCCCAGGCCGGAGACGAAAGGATAGGCCGGGGT
Source organism: Pseudomonadota bacterium (assembly GCA_043782755.1). Taxonomy (GTDB): domain Bacteria; phylum Pseudomonadota; class Gammaproteobacteria; genus JADJYF01. The sequence continues at coordinate 12,762 of JAYWAC010000149.1, forward strand.
ATCAAGGCTCGCATCTTCCACGAGGGTGCAATTGCGGTTGCCGTTGCCACCATGGCCAGCCTGCACAAACCAATCCAAACCGAAGGAACCATCCGTCGTGTTGGTTGCTTTGCCGATCAGCTTCTGCATCGAGATCGTACCGTCCGAGCAGGTTGTGTGATTGTGAAAATCGCCGGCGACGTACTTGCCTTGAGTGGTGGCATCGGCCCTGACGATCGTGGGCGCGGTTGCAAGCGCACCCGTGCCGATAGCTGCGACCGCTGCGAGAGCGATCTGTTGTTTGCTGAAACTGGATTTCATTAATCCTCCTCCGCTGATGGTGTTCACGTTATCCCCGCAGCACGCTAGCGATGCGCGGTGACATGGACGTGACAGAAGTTTGACGGTTTGGACTTATTGGACTGTGTGCATTGCGCACCACTCTCGTTTGCAACGCGCGCGCACTTCGACGGAGCATGTCGCGAGCTGACACAGGTAACACATCAACCCGCGCCGAAGTGGGCGTCGTCTGCTCATCGACGACACAATGCTGAATCTGTCACTGATGTTTCATCGCCATGTCACATCGGGCGATGAAAGTGCCTGGGCGCGCTGCGGGCGGTCTGCGGTTGCGCGCTGCGGACAACACGCTAAAACCCAGACAGGATACACACCATGAAACATAAATTTCTTTTTGCCATGGCCGCCATGAGCGCCATGGCGGCCGGCTCGGCCTTCGCTGCTCAATTCAATCTCGATTTCGAGAAACCGTGGGATTTCGCCAATGGCGATGTCAACGGTTATTACGCTGGTGGCACCGCTGCCGACGGCACCTCTGGCCCCAATGTCGGTGTGTCCTTCGTT
>JAYWAC010000150.1:0-5104 GCA_043782755.1 Pseudomonadota bacterium
ATCGGCAAGAGCAGCGCACCGGTGGTATTGGTCGAAGCAGTACGCCAGATTGCCAACGGCAATATCTATATCGACCCCGACATCGCCCAGCGTCTGGCCTTTCAAAAGACCAAGGGTAGCGACTCACCGTTTCAAGCTTTGTCGACTCGCGAATTCGAGATTGTCTGTCTGCTGGCCGAAGGTCTCAGCGTTAACGCGATCGCCAATCGTCTGGCCTTGAGCTACAAGACGGTTGCCAACTACGCGACCCAGATCAAAAGCAAGATGGACGTCGGTACCACGTCCGAACTCACCCGTCTCGCCATTCGCCACGGGCTCGTCAAAGCCTGAGTGCAGACTGCCCGCAGTGGGAGTTTTTCCCGTTCAATGAAGGGGAAAATCCCGCTGGTTCGGATGCGCTTCGCCACTACAATGCCGCGCTCTTCACCTGGTTGCTATGGCACTGGCGAAATGATTTCGAGACCACGCTGCTTGTCTGTTCTGCTCGCGGTCTGCCTGTGGGCGAGTATCTATTCGACTATCGCAATGGCAGCCGAGGGCGCGGGTTTTGACGATGAAGTGGTGGTGGTCGCCGCCGCACCCGGCGCAGCCACGCGGCTCGCCGCCGACGCTTTGCCTTTCACGGTACAGGCCGCCGACGCCGACGCTTTCAAGCGCGCACAGTCTAGCGATCTGACTGATTATCTCGGTGCCCATCTGGGCAGCGTCAGCATCAACAGCGCACAAAGCAATCCACTGCAACCCGATGTGCAGTACCGTGGCTACACCGCTTCGCCGCTACTCGGGCTCGCGCAAGGTATCGCGGTGTTTCAGAACGGCGTGCGCGTCAACGAGCCGCTAGGCGATGCGGTCAATTGGGATCTCTTGCCCGACTCGGCGATGCACAGCATCACTCTGATCGGCGGCAGCAATCCGCTCTATGGGCTCAATACCCTGGGTGGCGCCTTGTCGGTCGAAATGAAGAACGGCTTCAACTTTGACGGTCATGAGCTCGAGGCTTCGGGCGGATCTTGGGGGCGCGCCGAGACCAGCGCCGAGAGCGGCGGTAACAATGGCACGCTTGGCTACTACGTCGACGTCGATTATTTCAGTGAGGACGGTTGGCGCGCTCTGTCGGGCTCAAATGCGGTCAATGTCTATAGCGCCGCCAGCTACCGCGGCGCGGCTTCTACCTTGGATCTCGGATTTCAATACGGCAATACCGATCTCACCGGCAATGGCACGGCGCCGGTTGGTCTCGTGGCCATCGATCGCAGCGCGGTATTTACCGCGCCCGATATTACCCGCAACGAATTGTTCGGCTTCACTTTGAACGGCGAGCGCGATCTCGGTGAAGACTTCAAGCTCGCGACCACCGGACACTATCGACATGTGCAGACCTCGTCATTCAATGGCGACGCGTCCGATTTTCTCGCCTGTCAGTTGGGCGGCGGGCCTTTCCTGTTGGACGGCATCGACGATGACGCGCTCAAAGCGCTGGGACTCAACAGTGACGCGGTGTGCAAACATAATGCCCTCGGGGTGGCCAATCCTGTCGCGCTGGAAGCTGCTCTCAACGCCCTGGTCGCAGCGGGCGGCGAACACTTCAATCTCAATGATCTGACCCCCAGCCTGACTGGCTCAGGCCGCATCAGCGATGTGGCCATCAACAACCAGAGTGCGCGCGATCAGCAGAGTTACGGCCTCGATCTGCAGTTGTCGTCGCAGCACAAGCTGTTCGGACAGGGAAATTATCTGGTGGTGGGTGCGGGCTATGCGCGCGGTGCGGCGCGTTTCAATTCCGTCACCGAGTTGTCGAACATGGACCCCATCACGCGCAGCACGGCGGGCCTCGGTACTGGCTCTTTCTTGAGTCGTGAGGCCACCCACATCGATACCTTGAATGGCACCTGGAGCGTCTATGCACTGGACTCGTTCGCTTTTACTTCGCGCCTGACCGTGACCGCCGGCGGTCGCTACAATGACACGCGCGTCAAGATCGGCGACCGCTCCGCACTGCGTCCGGAACTGAATGGCAGCCATGGCTACTCGCGTTTCAATCCCAGCATAGGCGCGACCTTTAAACTCGCCAAGGACAACAGTACCTACGTCAACTACAGCGAATCCTCGCGCGCACCGACGCCTATCGAACTGTCCTGCAACGACCAGACTTTCGACCGTGCGCGCGCCGCCGCCATTGCGCGCGGCGAAGACCCGCAAGACGTCAACTTCGAATGCCGCTTGCCGAATGCCTTCCTGGCTGACCCCGAGTTGAAGCAGGTGGTGGCGAAGAGTGTGGAGTTCGGCGTGCGCGGACAGCTCGGCGTGGTGCATCATCGACTCGGCTATTTCCGCACCGTCAATCACGATGACATCATTTTTCAGACCACGGGTCGCGGCACTGGCTTGTTTGCGAACGTCGACAAGACCATGCGCGAAGGTTTCGAGTCGGCCTTTGCCGTCAGCATCGACAACTTCGACTATTCCATCGCCTATAGCTATGTACGCGCGACCTTTGAGGATGATTTCAAGGTGCAAAGCCCCAATCATCCCTTCGCCGATGCGAAAGGCGAGCTGGCGGTGCGAGCCGGCGATCGTTTGCCCGGCATTCCGGCCCACCAGTTCAAGTTCAGCGCTGACTACCACACTCCCTGGCAGCTGACGGTCGGTTTGGATGTGTTGTACAACTCAGGGCAGTACCTGCGTGGCGATGAATCCAATCAACTCGACCCACTGGCTGGCTATGCGCTGGTCAACCTGCGGGCGAACTATGCGGTGAACAAACATCTGGATGTATTCACCCGCATCAGCAATCTGTTCGATACCGACTACGAGAGCTTCGGCCTGTTGGGCCGATCGCCGGCGGACGTGGTGCCGGGGCTGGCCGATCAGCGGCCGTTGTTCGTCGGTGCGGGCGCGCCGCGTGCAGCCTGGGTGGGGGTGCGGCTGCGCTTGTGAAGTAAGCAGGAAGATGGTGTCAGGCCTGACACCATCTTCCCTGAATCAATCGTCGATGACGATGCCCCAGGGTGCTTCGCCGACCGCAATCTTGGTCACCACGGTATTGCTCTTGGTGTCGATCACCGAGACCTGATTGTCGACGCCGTCGGTGGTGTAGAGATGCGCGCCATCGCGTGACTGGGCGAGACCCCACACGCGTTTACCTACCGGCACGCTGGTGATGATATCGAGCGTGTTGGAATCGAGCACGAACACACGATTGGCGCGACCGCCCGCGACGAATAGACGCTTGCCGTCGCGGCTGACGACGATGTCCTTGGGCTTGGCCTGATCATCGCTCAAGGCCATCTTGCCGAGGATGGTGCCACTCTCGACATCGACCTTCTTCACTTCGCCGCCGATCTCGGATGTCGCGTAGGCGGTCTTGCCGTCGGCGCTGAAGGTTGCTGAACGCGGGCGCGCACCGACCAGAATGCTGTTGATCACCTTGTGTTCGGGGATGGCGATGATGTGCAGCATGTTGGTCGATTCGCTGGTGACGATGGCGCGCGTGCCATCGGGCGAGATCGCGACACCTTCCGGTTCGATGCCGACTTCGATTTCCGTCAACAGCTTGCCGGTGTGAGGATCGATGACCGAGGCCTTGGCGTCGTTCTCGTTGGAGATGTAGATGTTGCCGTTCTTGTGCACGGCGAAGGCTTCCGGGTCGTCCCCGCTGGGGAAGTCACCTTTGACCTCGAGGGTCTTGGGATCGATGACCGCGATGTGATTCAAACCGCTGACCGCGACATAGACCGCGCTGCCGTCCGGTGCCAGGCCGATGCCGCGCGGCCGCTTGCCGATGGCGATGGTCTTGATGACCTGGTTGGTCTTGCTGTCGATGACGCTGACGCTGTCGCCTTTCTCATTGGTGACGAACACGCGGCCGGTGGCCGCGACGCTATCTAGCGCAAGGCCGAGCAACAGGGCGAGAACGAGGATACGCATGGGGGAACTCCGATTAAGCGAATGAAGAGGGCTGCTTGCGCGCGGCTGTGTCATTGGGTGCAAAGGGTATTGCCGAGGGAATCGAGGTCGCCGTTGGGGGCGACGCCGCGCACCGGCGCTTCGCCGACGATCTTGCCGCCTTCGACCAACAGCAGCGGCTGGCGCAGCTGGCCGTTGTCGCGAAAGCTCATATCGACGCCTTTCTGGCCGTCAAAGGCAAGATCCTTGCGCAGCGTGGTCAGCAGCGTGGCGGGCTCGGCGGCGTGCAATCGGGCGACAGTATCAGACACCAACTTGACTGCGGCCCAAGCCGCCCAGGCCTGATCGTTCATCGCACGGCCGGTGGCGTCGCTGTAGCGCTTGTTTAATTGGCTGCCGGCGTATTGTTCGGCGCTCGCGTCCCAAGCGCGGGCTTCGGCGTGGCTGCCCGGTTGTTTCTTTTGCCATTGTTTGACTGCGTCGGCGCGCATGGCTTGACTCGGAATGGTGTGCAGCAAGTTGGCGACACACTGGCCGCGCAGACTGTCGTCCTCGGCACGCACGTTTAATAACGGCGTGCCCTGGGCCTGGGTAGCGAACGCCGGCAGCGCGGCGGCTGCACCGTCGACAACGATAGCGCTTGCATGGGCGCCGAGAGCCGCAGCGACGTCCGCGCTGTCGACCAATTCATAACTCACACCGAGAAACTTGCCCTGGGCGTTGGCCTCGCTGATGCCCTGGCGCGCGCCGGCGTGGGCATCGCTATCAGCCGGTCCAATAAAGGCGATACGCACCGCGAGCGTCGGCGCGGCCCACAACGGCGCGCCGGCGAGCAATAGAGATACAAATAGGCTGAGTCTGGCGCGATGGCTGGTGGTAATGACTGGCGTGACGAAAGACGAGGCGGAGACGGATGAATTCGGCATGGCGTGGGACGGACCTTGTGAGGATGACGCGGCGCCAGGCCGGGTCGAGTGCCAAATGGGCGTGCATTTCATAATTACACCAAGGGTCGCTCTGGTCTTTTCAGTTGAATGTCGCTAGTCTGAGCCGGCCCCGTAGCCGCCGCACAGCGCTCGGCATTCTAAGTGATGGATGCAGCGAATACCTGAGCCCCTTAGGTGCCAGGCGAGGGGGAAAATTCACCAGGGGAGCGCAGCGGCTTGTGCGCGGTGACGAGTCCTGAGTCATGGGCTGG
>JAYWAC010000151.1:0-5094 GCA_043782755.1 Pseudomonadota bacterium
TCGCGCAGTTCACCATTGGCGATCACTTCGGCCACCTCGTACACCTCTTCGATGGTATGCGGCACGAGTGACGAGAAGGTCTGTTCGAGATCCCACGGGCAGCCGCCCTGCGGCGCGCGCAGGCGCCGCATCAATTCACGCAGGCAGTTCAGGTCGGACATCAAAGCTCTCTCCACAGTCGACGCGAGACGGTGACGGGAGCCGCCGGCGCTGTACTTGATTCAGGTTTTCTTTGCGCTGAGAATCTAGCTGTTCGCAATGTCCAATGACAGCAATCAAGGACCCACTCCTGGGGGTTATGTCCACGCCGCTCATACTGAGAGTCGATGTCGCCGGCGCGCCAATCCGCTGGATTCCCTGGCAGGACGCGGTGTGCCTCTACAGTCGCAACCTGGTGGCGTGGACCACCGGCGAAAACGCCTTTACGTTTCATGGCGGCTATGCACGCGGCCGCGCGGAACGCTCTTCCGTCACCGTCCACTCGATCATCGCGATCAAACATTCCAAGCGCGGCCAGCATCCGCAACGCCACGTGCCACCGCTCAGCAACCATGAACTGTTCCGTCGCGATGGTTATCTGTGCCTGTATTGCGGTCGCGAATTTGCTGACCACCATTTGACCCGCGACCACGTCATGCCACTCTCACGTGGCGGACTGGATCGCTGGTCAAATGTGGTCAGCGCCTGCCGTCACTGCAATACCCGCAAAGGCGGTCGCACACCGGAACAGGCGGCCATGCCGCTACTTGCGATACCCTATGTACCGAATTGGGCCGAGTTCCTCGCGCTCTCCAATCGCCGCATACTCGCCGACCAAATGGACTTCCTGAAATCGCAATTCAATCGCCGTCCGCGCATTCCAGGCTTCGCATGACAATAAAAATTCAATTCCTTGCAGGCGCGGTCGCCTGTCTCGCGAGCTGTGTCGCGTCGGCTGCGGACGGCCAGGGCAACTACGCGATCTGGGGCACTGGCGCGCGATCGTGCGATCAATTCACGCAGTCCAAGCAAGACGCGACAAAGCTCGCGCCTTTCCGTGATTATTTGATGGGCTATCTGACCGCCTTCAACACGCTGGCGCCCGACACCTACGACGCGGTCGGCGATGAATCACTGGAAACGACCCTGGCCTGGCTTGATCAGTATTGCGACCAACACAAGATGGATAGCTTCGAGCGCGCCATGGGACAGTTATTGCTTGCTCGCCATGATCAACGTTCGCGTGTGCCGCCCGGTGCGAATCGCGGATGGAGCAATGGATCCTCGTCACTCGCGACACCTTGAGTTGACTCACTGCGCAACGCTAAAGGCATGCCGAGAGTACTGCCGCCCCACAGACCACTTCAGTACGGGTTCACAAAAGATCGTTAATTTGCATTGCATCAATTGAGGTTTTCGTTCATCATTCACGCAATCGAGAGCTTTAGTTAATCTCAATTCGAGACCAACGTTTCTTAAACTAACCCCCCTGAGTTAGGAGGATGACCACGATGACCAATGTATTGAAGCTTGCGGCCGTTTGCGCCGTTCTTGGCCTGACCAGCGCTTGTTCCACGGTGACCCCGGAACAGCTGTCTGCTGTCGATGCCAAGGCGACCAGCGCCGCGTCTGATGCTAAGACCGCCGCTTCCAACGCCGCTGCTGCGCTGAAGGCCGCTACGGACGCGAAGGCTGCTGCTGCTGCCGCCCAGGCAACTGCCGACGCTGCCAAGGCTGGTGCCGACGCTGCCCAGGCTTGCTGCAACGAGAACAAGGATCGCCTCGACCGCGTGTTCGAGAAGATCATGAAGAAGTAACGGACTCCGTTACTTTATGCTCTGGAACCCCGCTTCGGCGGGGTTCTTCATTTCCGGGCTAGGAAAATCAGGCAATGTCGAGCAGGAGTGCAGCAACTATAGCCGCAAGCTGACTGGAAACGTTGCGCCGGCAGAACGCAGGCGCAACCGATGATTCGTAAAGCTTAGTTCCGCGCCACGTGCCGCGTGATGGCGGCAGAGGAAGCTTCAGTACCCGCCTTGGGCTGCACAGTGCCGACCACTTGCGGGATGCCCGTTGGGCTCTCCAGTGCGTGCTTGATATCAGCCCACACCAAGGCAGCGTCCTGGCCTTTGACGCGCTCAAGGATCATTTTGACCACCTTCGAGTATTGCTCCTCCGTCGCTTTGTCCTGCTCCTCTTCAAGATGCGGATGCACTTCGAGGTAGATGTTGCCGCTCGCGATACCGACCTTATAGGGCTGGTTGACGATATACACCGGTGTACCGACCGGCGTGGCGTTGAACATCGTGATGATGTCTTCCGGATACATGCGGATACACCCATGGGTGACGCGCATGCCAATACCAAAAGGCTTGTCCGTACCGTGGATCAGGTAGCCCTCGATACCCAGCATGAGCGCATGGGTACCCAAGGGATTGTTCGGGCCGGCCGGCACTACAGCGGGCAGAATATCGCCTTCTTCGGCGTGCTCCTTGCGTATCGACTTCGGCGGATGCCAGGCCGGGTCTTTGACTTTACCGACCACCGTGGTACGGCCCTTGGGCGTGACCCATTGTTCACGGCCGATGCTGATAGGGAAAGTCATGAGCCGCTTGGCACCATTCGCCTCTTTGCCATTGAAGTAATACAGGCGCATTTCGGCGGTATTGATGATGATGCCGTCGCGCGGCGCCTGAGGAATGATGTACATCGATGGCACCAGCACATGCGTGCCATCGCCGGGCAGCCATGAATCGACCTTGGGATTGGCGAGGCGCATTTCCCGATAGCCCTGATCGAAGACACGGGCGAGATCGGAGATGGTGTCTTCGTAGACCGATGTGGTCTGCCCCAACTCGCCGATAACATCGGGCGAATTGGGCGTAATCACATAAACCGGCGGCGGCGCCGCCTGGCTTGCCAGCGGCGCGCCGCCGAGCATCAAAGCGAGCATGGTGCGCGCAAGCGTGGTTCTATTCCTGCTGTTCATAATCTTCGTCACTTGGAATTCAATGGATTCGAGCGCTGGCCGGCGATAGCGTAAATAGCGCAGGTGAGCCAGGCGGCCATGAAAGCCGAGCCACCATAGGGCGCCGCAGCGCCTAGTGCCGGCACACCGCTCACGACTTTCGCGGTGAGACCGCCACAAAACAGCACGATTCCAGTAGCGGCCAACAGCACCACGCCTTTGAGCAGGCGTGATCTGGGCGCGTTGCGCAACCACGTCGCAACCAGCATCAGCAGCAAGCCATGGACCAGGAAATAGCGTGACGTGGTAGCGAGCGTTGTGATGTCGTGGGCGCTGAAGCGTGCACTGAACACATGGGCACTCAGCGCATCCAGCGCGACACCGGCGCAGCCCGACAGGCCGCCCGCCACAAGCGCAAACCCCACCCAGCCGCTGGCTCTTGAACTGGCGTGATTGTCCTTCACTAACGCATCATAATTCCGATGGTTTGTGGAACCTACCGAAAATTGCGTACGCCACCTGCCTTGTTGCTGTATGCGTTCCTGAGCGTCGTTCTGCTCAAATGGATGCGCACTCAAAGCCGCCGCGTAGCGCTTTAGCGGCGCCGCTGCTCAGCACACACTCGCTATGAAATCGGTCGCAGTGGTGACCGCAGCCCGCGTCAACGTTCAAGCAGTCGCGGCATCAACTCGACCAGATTGCAGGGCCGTGTGCGGAAATCGAGCTGATGCACGATCAAGGCATCCCAGCCTAACGAGCAAGCGCCGCCCGAACCCGGCAGGCAGAATATATAGGTGGCGTTCGCCACACCGGCCACCGCCCGCGATTGCAGGGTCGAGGTCTTAATGTCCGCATAAGACAACGCGCGAAACATTTCGCCGAAACCGTCGAGGGTCTTGTCGAATAAGGGCGCCACCGCTTCCGGGGTGCCATCGCGCCCGGTCACGCCGGTGCCGCCGGTGGTCAACACGACGTTGACCTTGGCGTCGGCTATCCACTGCGAGACGATCGCGCGAATGGCATAGATGTCATCGCGGCAGATACGCTTCTCACAGACACGATGACCGGCTGCGAGCACGCGCTCACACAGCAGCTTGCCGGATTGATCGGTGTCTTCGCTACGCGTGTCTGAAATCGTCAGGACAACGATATCGAGCGAGATGAATTGGCGTTCGGTGGCCACGACTGTCGACCTGCGGTAGTGTTAAGAACATCAGTTTGGCGCTTCGAGGCGACGCCCCATCATGCACGGCCATCCTAACCCGCACAACGACGCGCCCTCAAACCTGACGGCGGGCGATGCCGGCCAGCGCATCGATCGTTGGCTGTGCAATGTGCGTTTCTTCAAGACCCGCGGACTGGCGGTCGAAGCTATTGATAACGGTCGCGTCGAAATCAACGGCGTACGCGCCAAGGCCGCCAAGTTGATTAAACCCGGCGACCACGTGCGCATACAACGGCCGCCCTACGTGCATGACGTCGAAGTGCTGGGAGTGGTGGCGCAACGGGTCGGTGCGGCGATTGCGCAAGGCCTGTACCGCGAGAGCGAGGAAAGTATCGCGACGCGCAACCGTTTGCGCGAACGACAAGTTCTGAGCGCGGTGCGCGAAGAGCCGCGCGAAGGCAAACTTGGCAAACACGAGCGTCGCGAACGCGAGCGTCTCAAACGCTCCTATGAATAAACGCCGCGCAGGACGCCGCCCATGAATGCTCCCATCACACAGGCTGAGGTGGCGCGCGCCAGCGCTATCCATCAACGTCTGGCTGCCGCCTTGAACGTCGTGGTCACCGGTCAGCAGCGTGTGGTGCGCCATCTGCTGAGTGCGTTCCTCAGCGGCGGGCATGTGCTGTTGGAAGATTATCCCGGCACCGGCAAGACCACGCTCGCCAAGGCCCTCGCGCGCGCGGTCGGCGCGGAATTCCAGCGCATCCAGTTCACCCCGGATCTACTGCCAACCGACCTGCTGGGCGCGTCTATCTACAACCAGCGCAGCCAGGAATTCGTGATCCACAAAGGTCCGATCTTCACCAATATCTTGCTCGCCGATGAAATCAATCGCGCCTCGCCGCGCACCCAGTCGGCACTGCTGGAAGCGATGGGTGAAGGGCAGGTCAGTCTCGAAGGCCAGCATTTCACCCTGGCACGG
>JAYWAC010000152.1:0-13453 GCA_043782755.1 Pseudomonadota bacterium
CCTCGCAGGCCGGATAGACCACACAAGCGATCACGCGCTCAGGCGTGATCACGCGCCATTGTGCGCCATCGGCATCGACGCTCGCGATACGGTGATCGCGATAGGGGCCCGCGAGTTCGTGGAAATACCACCAGGGCAGACCATTGACTGCCCAGATCACGGCGGTGTGTGTGTCGAACAAGGCTGGCAGCTGTTTCAGCACGGCTGGCACTGAGTGCGCCTTGAGCGCCACCAGCACATAGTCCTGGGGGCCGAGTTCGGCCGGATCTTCGACGCAGGGTAGGCGAACGTTGAGGTCGCCCTCGGCGCTTTTCAGCGTGAGGCCCTGTTCGAGGATGGCCGCGCGCTGCGCACCCCGCGCGATCAAGGACACGTCAACACCGCTCGCCGCCAAGCGTGCGCCGAGCAGCCCGCCGATAGCGCCGGCGCCGTAAACCGCGAGTTTCATGGCCGCCTAGCGGCCGTCATTCCAGGCCCAGCAGTTTGGCCAGACCGATACGCGTCAGCTTGCCGGTATTGCCCTTGGGAATTTCCGCGACGAACAGGATGCGCGCCGGCACCTTGAAACCCGCCAGTCGAGTGGCGCAGAAATCGCGTAGCTGCCTTTCGGTGATGCTGGCGACTTCGCGCAACACCACGGCGGCCGCGACATCTTCGCCGAGCTTGGCATGGCTTATCGCAAAGGTTACCGCCTGTTGCACTTGCGGATGGGCGGTCAACACATCGTCCACTTCACGCGGTGCGATCTTCTCGCCACCGCGATTGATGATTTCCTTGATGCGTCCGCTGATGGCGAGATAGCCTTCGCCGTCGATGACGCCGAGATCGCCGGTGCGAAACCACGCTTGGCCGCCCTCTGGATCCGGTGCGAAGGCAGTGGCATTGGCTTGCGGATTATTGGCGTAGCCGCGCGTGACATTCGCTCCCCGAATGACGATCTCTCCCTCGACACCTGCCGCGCAGAACGCCGCGTTGGCGTTCAGGATGCGCACCTCCGGCCCGGCCGCCAGACCGACAGCGCCCGGTTTGCGTGGCGCGGGTGGCAGAGGATTGGAAGTCATCTGGTGCGCGGCCTCGGTCATGCCATAGGACTCCAGCACCGGGCAGGCGAATACTTCTTCCAGACGCGTCATCACCGCCGGCGGCAAGGACGATGACGACGAACGAATGAAGCGCAGCGGCGCGCGCGCAATGATCTCGCGATTGCGTTCCGCACGATCAAGGATCACCTGATGCATGGTCGGCACCGCTGTGTACCAACTCGGGCGTGCCGCATCCAACCAACCGAAGAAGGCCGTGGCACTGAAGCCCGGCGTGCAAGTCACGCGTCCGCCACTCGCGAGCGAGGACAACACCGCTGCAATCAAACCATGAATATGGAACAGCGGCATGATGTTCAGGCAGTGATCGTCGGCGGTGAGCGCCAGGGTGCGCGGAATATGGCGTGCCGAGGCGCATAGATTGGCCTGTGAGAGCGGCACGATTTTGGGCCGCGACGTGGTGCCGGAGGTATGCAACACCAGCGCGATGTCCTCGGCATCGGGCACGTGGCGCGCGCCCGCAGTCGAGCGTGCCTGTACAGCGAGCTGAAAGGTGCCGGCCGCCTGCGTGCTGTCTTCGATGAGTTCGATGATGGGGATGCCAGCGCGGGTCGCGACATCGCGCGCGGGACTTACGTCGCCGGCCGCCAGGATCATGGCCGTGGGCGCGAGGTCGTCGAGGTAGAACTCGAATTCGGCATCGCGATAGGCGGGATTGAGCGGCGCGGCGCTGGTTGCTGCGGCTACCGCCACGAAGCAGCTCGCCATGGCCGGGCCGTTAGGCAGCACGATAGCGACGCGATCTTCGGCACCGATGCCGGCACGGGCGAGATCCTCGCCAACCTGGTCTAGCTGCGCATGTAGCACAGCATAGCTGGCCGCACTGCGACCAGGCGCGCCGATGGCGGGCGCGTCGGCGCGACCCGCGAGCAAGGCGGCGAGCGGAGAACGGGTCGATGCGGACATGGCAGGCCTCATAGCGCGGGTCGCGGGATGATAGAGGCCGCCTTGTACCTACTCAAGCGCGCTTGAGCAATGTCATTGGCAGGTGAGCGTGAAAGCGCTTAGGCTCGGATTCTGCGTTCAGGTTCGGCGTCCCACAGCAGCGGGCAGCCGTTGCCACTGTGTCTCGCGGCACAGCATGTCGTGGCGTTTGAGCCTTATAAAAAAGCTATTGCTGGCCCTGGGCTGGGCCGTATTGCCTGCTGCCCATCTCTTAATTAAGGCGTGTCAAAAAGCTGCAGGTCTGACTTGGTCTGCTTAGTGGGCGGTTGACGCGGGTGTAGCGGCTGGCTGTTCTGCGCTTGCTTGTCGTGTTTCTTGTGCTTCTTGGATTTTTTCTTCTTGGCTGGCGTCTGATCGAGATCGAGATCGAGCGCGGCAGTTAGATCGCCGACCTCGGCGCGCACACCGGGCAGCGGCGTCAGGTCATAGCGTTTGGTGAGGAGTTTGGCGATGGAAGTGGTGTCGTAGACCGTGCTGTCGACGTAATGCTTGCGCGCAAAAGGCGAGATGATGATGGCCGGAATGCGTGAGCCGGGCCCGAAGCGATCGCCGTGGGGCGGTGGCACGTGATCCCACAAACCACCGTTCTCGTCGTAGGTGATGATGATGAGCGTCGACGGCCACAGCGTGCTGGCCTGGATGCGACGTACGACTTCGGCGATATGTTTGTCACCCGACAGCACATCGGTGTAGCCGGGGTGTTGATTGAGGCTGCCGCTCGGTTTATAGAAGCTCACTTCCTCCAGTGCGCCATAATCAATCGCTTCGAAAAATTCTTCGGCGTCCTTCAGATGCGCGACGCGTTCGGCCGTGCCTGGCGCGTACTTCGCGAAGTAATTGAAGGGCTGGTGATGGGCCTGGAAATTGGGCGAATCCGCTCCGCCCTTGTAGATCACTTTGCGATCGGCGAGCGCACGCGGCGCGTCTTCCTGCGCCGCATGCCAACCACCGGCGTACCAGGCCCAGCTCACACTGCGCGCGCTCAAGGTATCGCCGATGGTATTGGCGGTCTGCGGCGGCAGGGGATGCTCGGCCGGATCGGCGCGGCTCTTGTCGCTCGCCAGGGCCGCGATACCACTCGGTTGAAACGGCGGCTGCACGGTGTTGACCGCGTAGCCATCGGGCGTGATTGCCGTGTCGGCGAGATAACGCGGTGGACCGTCGGCGGCGTGGGCTGGTGAATCGGCGGCGCGCAGCAGGTGACCGTTGTCGTCAATCTGTGCGCGCATGTCCTCGGGTGCATCCTTGAACTCTGGTGTACAGGCACAGACCAGCCAGAAGTGATTGAGAAACGAACCACCGAAAGCACCCATGAAGAAGTGATCGGCGAGGGTGTATTCCTGCGCAAGCTTCCACATCTCGAGACCTGCGCCGTTGTAGTGACCCATGGTCAACGCGCCGGCATCGGACACCGCCACGAAGTGATCGAGCTTGCCGCCGTTAATCTGCTCGATGTGCTGATAGAAACGATGCACAAGATCACGACTCGGCACGTCGAGACCGAGATGGGCACCGTGCGCGTCATCGATAGCGAAGGGGCCGTTGGGTAATTTGTCGGGATAGCGGCTGTCGGCGATGGGCGTCGCGAATTTCGATGCCGGGCTCTGCCATACCGGCGGCAGGAAGGGCATCACGCTGTCATCGCGATCGCGCTGTTCAAGCTGCGCAGGCGTCGCCTGCGCGAGACCTTCGGCACCGGGGAAGTTGCCATAGAGATTATCGAAGCTGCGATTCTCGGCGTAGATCACCACGATGTGTTGAATCTGATTGAGACTCCCGGCTTGTGCTTTGTCAGCGGCGCTGATGGTGACCGCCAACACGCTCGCGCAGAGCGCGAAGACGATACGAAACGAAGGGGCTGGCATGGGCATGAAAGCAACGGTCCTGGTGTGCGGGCGGAGTATAGACCGCCACGCGTGCCCTGCGGTTGCGTAGCGTCGTGCGGGGCTGGCCTTACCCGATGCGGGGCGGTGTGTCAGCGCCAGAGTCGTTATACTCCCGACCTCCCTCTGTGAATCCTTAAGGCCCGCGCTACCAAGCCATGAATCTCAGCATTGAAAAGAACCTTCAGGTCGCCATGCGCGACGGCGTGATGCTTGCCACCGATCTCTATCGCCCGGCTGGCAATCCGTCCTCGCCGGTGGTGATGTTGCGCTTGCCTTACAACAAGGAAAACCCAGTAGTACTGTTCCTGGCCGGCGACATTCTGCGCGTGGCGCAAGCCGGTTATGCGGTGGTGGTGCAGGACTGCCGCGGCACCTATGCCTCCGAGGGCGAGTTCGACCCCTACTTCCAGGAAGCCACCGACGGTGCCGACGCCATCGCCTGGGCGGCGGCGCAGCCCTGGTGCAACGGCGTGGTCGGCACCATGGGCGCTTCCTATTACGGCGCGACACAATGGCTGGCGGCCGGCGAACAACCGCCGGCGCTGCGTGCCATGGCGCCCTTCATCACCACCGACCAGTATTACGATCGCTGGACCTACCAGGGCGGCGCCTTTCAATTGGGCTTCATGTTGCAATGGACGGCCTCGACCTTTGTGGTTGGTGAAGCACTGCGCCGTCTCGGCCAGGGCGGCGCGGGCATGGCGGAACTCAGTGCCGCGATCGCGGGCGGTGACGGTGTCGCTGCCGCCTATGAGCATCTGCCGCTGAGCGATGTGCCCGGTCTCAAGGACTTTGCGCCTTACTATCTCGACTGGCTCGCCCATCCGTCCTATGACGACTACTGGCGTGCCGCGTCACCGCGTGAAAACTACGAGAAGATCACCGCGCCGGCGCTCAACTTCGGCGGTTGGTATGACCTCTTTCTCGGCGGCACGCTCGCCAATTACGTCGGCATGAAGGCACGCGGCGGCAGCGATGCGGCGCGTCAACATCAGCACCTCGTGATAGGCCCCTGGGTGCATGGCTATAACGGTGGCATCTATCCCGAGCGTAACTTCGGTTTGATGGCGATGGACGCGGTGGTCGACGTCACCAATCTGCAGATCCGCTGGTTCGATCACTGGCTGAAGGGTGAAGACAATGGCGTGCTTGCAGCCAAGCCGGTCAAGCTCTTCATCATGGGTTTGGATGCATGGCGCGACGAGGCTGATTGGCCGCTGCCCGACACCCGTTATGAAAAGTGGTATCTGCACAGCGACGGGCGTGCCAATAGCGCGGCCGGCGACGGTGTGTTGTCGACCCGCGCGCCTGACGTCGAGGCACCCGATACCTACCTCTACGATCCCCGTGACCCGGTGCGTACTTGTGGCGGTGCGAGCTTCCTGCCTGGCCTCTTTATCGCCGCCAATGCCGGCCCGCGCGATCAGCGCCGAATCGAGGCGCGTGCCGATGTGTTGTGCTACACCAGCGCGGTGCTGGACCACGATCTCGAAGTCACCGGCCCGGTGACGCTGACCCTGTTCGTGAGTTCCTCGGCGCTCGATACCGATTTCACTGGCAAGCTGGTCGATGTCCATGCCGATGGCCGCGCCATGATCCTGACCGACGGCATTCTGCGCGCGCGTTATCGCGCGTCGTTGTCGGCGCCTAAGCTCATGCAACCCGGCACGGTCTACCAATTGCAAATCGACATGATTGCGACCGCCAATCTGTTCCGCGCCGGGCATCGCATCCGCCTCGAAGTGGCGAGCAGCAATTTCCCACGTTTCGATCGCAACACTAACAGCGGTGGCGTCATCGCCGATGAGACTGCGGCGGATTTCGTGGTCGCGACCAATCGCGTATGGCATGACGGCAGCCATCCCTCGCACCTCGTGCTGCCCGTGATCGCGCGTTGAACATCGCGCCTGCGCGCCTGCCGCGCGCTCGACAAGGGTGCGGAGGCAGGCCATGAGCCGTGGCTTCATGCCGGGCTTTCTGGCCGCGCTACTGGCCGTGATCTTCTGGGGTGTGCAGCTGCCGGTCGCACACGACGCCTTCGTCGCGGTCGATCCGTTTCACTTGAGCACGTTCCGCTACTGCGTAGCGGTGTTGTGTCTGGTGCCCTTCCTGGTCGTGCGCGAAGGTTGGAGCGCGCTGTCCTACCGCGGCCTCGGCGGGCGTGCCATCGTGCTGGGGATCATCGGCATGTGCTTGTCGCCGATGGGCGCCTTTGTCGGCATGGCCTTGTCCAGTGCCGAACACTGCGTGGTGATAGGTTCCCTGCAACCGACTATGGCGGCCCTCGCGATGTGGGTTTTGCAAAAACGTCGGCCGGCCAAATTCACGCTGGCCTGTATCGTGCTGGCCTTTGCCGGCGTGGTGCTGGTGGTGACCAAGGGCGACCCGCGCTTCATCCAATCGAGCAGGCAGTTGATCGGTGATGTGGTGATCCTGCTGGGCGCCGGTTGCTGGGTGATCTATACCGCCGGCATCGGTCGGCTGACGGGTTGGAGCACCTGGCGCATCACGGTCTTGACCATGATCCCCGGCACGCTCGGCACCCTGCTGTTGACGCAGGTGTTGGTCGCTACCGGTCACAGCCATATGCCGACCCTCGCCAATCTGCACAGCGTGGCCTGGCAACTCGCCTACTTGAGTCTCATCGGCGTGACCTTCTCAATGATGGCCTGGAACTTCGGCTCGCGCCGCATCGGCATTCTGAACTCGAGCCTGCTGATCAACTTCATGCCGGTCGTGACCTTCAGCTGGCGCGCGTTGCAGGGGCATGCCTTTCATCACATCGAGCTGGTCGGCGCGGCAATGGTGGTCGGCGCATTGATTGCAAACAACGTCTATCTGCGACGCCAGTATCTGGCGCAGACGCAGAAGGATTGAGGGGTGTGCGATGAATGTCAGACTGAAGTCTGACCCACAAATACGCGGGCCGGAATCCACGGCGCTTGTTTCTTGTGGGTCAGACTTCAGTCTGACATTCGTTCCAGAGCTTCGAGAAATATTTTCCCCTCTCCCCCAACTCCCTCGCCGCAAGCGCGGCGAGGGAGTAAGAAATGATTTGAGCATTTGACGAGGTATCCCCGTGCAACGCGCTAGCCCCGAAGAAGTCGGCCTTTGTTCCCAACGCCTGGCCCGTATCGGCCCATGGATGCGCAGCTGGGTAGATAGCGGTCGTCTGCCAGGCATGGTGACTCTGGTGGCGCGGCGTGGGCGGGTAGCCTATCTCGAGGCTTACGGCATGCGTGACGTGGCTGCCGGCCTCGGCATGGGCGAGGACACCATCTTTCGCATCTATTCCATGACCAAGCCACTGACCAGCGTCGCCATCATGATGCTGTACGAAGAAGGGCGCTTTCAGCTCGACGATGCGATAGCGCGTCACCTGCCGATGTTCGCCGACATGCGTGTGTTCAGTAGCGGCAATGCCGAACACTACGAGACCGTTGCCGCCAACGGCCCCATTACCTTCAGGCAACTGCTGACCCATACCTCGGGCCTTACCTACGGCTTCCTCGAAGCGACCCCGGTCGATGCACTCTATCGTCAGCATGGCGTTGATTTTCAGATGGCCGAGCGTCCCTTGCTGGACATGATGGCACCACTGGCCGCCTTGCCCTTGTTGAATCATCCGGGTGCGGAATGGAATTACAGCGTGTCGACCGATGTGCTCGGCGCACTGGTGGAAGTGATCTCGGGCCAGCCCTTTGAACAGTTCATGCGCGAACGCATTCTTAAGCCACTTGCCCTCAACGACACCGACTTCCATGTGCGCGAAGGCAATCACGGGCGCTTCGCCGCCAACTACACGCGCAGTCGCGACGGTGGTGTGAAACAGATCGATGGTGCGCGTGACAGTCGTTTTCTGAGCCCACGCGCGCTGATCTCGGGTGGTGGTGGTCTGGTCTCGACCGCCGCCGACTATTTCCGTTTCTGCAGCTTCATGCGCAATCTCGGCGAGCTGGACGGCGTGCGTCTGCTCGGGCGCAAGACCGTTGAATTCATGACCTGCAATCATCTGCGCGGTGACATGGCCGACATGGGCCAGCCGCGTTTCAGCGAATCGAGTTTCAGCGGTATCGGTTTCGGACTCGGCTTCTCGGTGATGATCGATCCGGCCAAGGCCGAGATCCTGGGTTCGCCTGGCGAATATGCCTGGGGCGGTGCGGCCAGCACGGCGTTCTGGATAGATCCGCAGGAAGATATGGCGGTCATTCTGCTCACGCAATTGTTGCCGTCGTCGACCTATCCGCTACGCCGCCAGCTGCGCGTGCTGACCTACCAGGCCATCGTCGACTGAGTTCGGCGGCCATGCCGACCTTGCAATGGATCGGCAAGGAGGCCGTCAAGGCCCATCTCGCCGAGTTGCCGGCCAGGCAGTTGCGGCGGATGCCGGCGCTGTCCTGTGGTGACAGCGACAGCGGCAATCTGCTCGTGGAGGGTGACAACCTGCACGCACTTACAGCGTTATTGCCGCACTACGCCGGCCGCGTCAAATGCATCTATATCGACCCGCCTTATAACACCGGCAGCGAATCGTGGATTTATAACGATAACGTCAACGCGCCGGAGATGCGTCGCTGGTTGGGCGAAGTGGTAGGCGCCGCCGGCGCGAGTCTCGACCGCCATGATCGCTGGCTATGCATGATGTATCCGCGTCTCGTGCTGCTGCGTCGCTTGCTGCGCGAGGACGGCGTGCTGTTCGTATCCATCGACGATACCGAGATGCATCATCTGCGCGCGTTGTTGGATGAAGTGTTTGGTGAGCGTTGCCATCTCAGCACGTTTGTGTGGCGCACCGCTGGCAATTTCGATAATCAAGCCAAGATCAAACACTGTCACGAATATGTGCTGGCCTATGCGGTCAATCCCGAGCTGTTCGCCCATCCGCGCGTCGTCGATCCCTCGGTCGGCATGCACAGCAAACTCAAGCGCGCGTATGTGCAGAACACCATTGTCAAGAATGGCGCCAAGAATCCGGTCAGCGAAGTACTGCTGCCGACCGGCTTTCCCGCCAGTGTCGCCGCTGCGAGCATCGCGGCGCGCGACGACCGCTGGCCTCATTACATCGACGCAGCGCGTATTCTTGAGGGACGCTTGACGAGCGCCGTGCGCGTGGCAAGTGGCTGGTCGTCGAAATCCATACTGGAGGCTTTCATCGCCGGCGGTTTCCACGCGGTGCCGGACAGCAAGGGGCAAGCCACCCGCTTCGTCATCACCGCCAGCGGCGCCATCGAGTCGATCAAGGAACGCGGCCAGGCGAGTCACGTCATCAGCGTCTTGAGTGAGCTCGGCAGCACCCAGACACAGTCGGCTGTACTGGCCGCAATGCAGCTTAAATTTCCGTTTCCCAAGCCGGTGGCCTTGGTCCAATACCTGCTCTCGCTCATCGATGACAAGGACGGCATCGTGCTCGATAGCTTCGCCGGTTCCGGCACGACAGCCGAGGCTGCGATGGCCTTGAATGCGGCGGACGGTGGCACGCGGCGTTGCGTGCTGGTGGAAATCGACGAGCCCATCGCGCGGCAGGTGACGGCGGTGCGTCTGCGGCGGGTGATCGAAGGTTATCGTGACTCCAAGGGCGCGAGCGTGCCGGGCCTCGGCGGAGGCTTCGATTACTGTCAATTGCGCGGCACTGACGACTGACCATCATGGCGATGTCACCCGCTTGCACGCGAATGATGCGCGGCCTTGACACGGCGGGGGTGTTCGCGGCCGGCAGGGTGTCCCGCGTTTTCCGCCGCGCCCTCGCGGGCGCCTGTCA
The DNA here is from genome assembly GCA_043782755.1 of Pseudomonadota bacterium. GTDB lineage: Bacteria > Pseudomonadota > Gammaproteobacteria > JADJYF01. The sequence goes on from JAYWAC010000152.1 coordinate 9,690, forward strand.
ACCCCTGGGGACGACGACTAAGGACCAAGATTGTGAATTATTGTTATGGCGAATCGAATGCCCTAGAAGTACTTGGAGGAGGACGCAGTTGTATGGTCAACTGTCGCTACTAAACGGGCTTCGCTTTGCACCGGTCCCTGCGGGGACGAGCGAACGCCTGACAACCTCTCGCCGGTAAGGAACAGCTCACATGAAGATTTCGCACTTTATTAAGTCCCTAACGATTGCGGCGACCTTAGCCGCGCCGATGCTTGCAAACGCGGCGACTGTCACCTACGCGTTCAACCTGAACGGTGCACAGGAGGTTCCGCCTAGCGCGACGGCGGCTTCTGGCTCAGCCCAAATAACCATCAACGACGTCGCCGGTACCATCAGCTTCGTCTCCGCAACTTTCTCTTTTTCAAGCGACTTGGTCGCCGCCCACCTGCACAAGGCGCCGCCCGGCATTGATGGCCCGGTGGTCTATGACTTGCTCTCGGCCATTGATGCGATTGGACCGGTCACCGTCGGAGCAATTTCCATCCCCGGCAGCCTGGTGTTTGCCGGCACCAGCAAGCCCATCGATATTGCTTTGGCCGTTGCCATCAATGCCAGCCCGTTTCTCTATTACATGAACATTCATACCACGGCCTTCCCTGGCGGTGAGGTTCGCGGGCAGCTCGCTTCGAGCCCGGTACCGCTGCCGGGTGCGTTCTGGTTATTCGCCCCGGCCATCGGCCTGGGTGTTTTGCGCCGTCGTATTGCGTAAACGCAAGCGCCGACACTCTGACGAGCCGCCTTCGGGCGGCTTCGTTTTTTTGGGGCTTTGCTTCGATTCCGAAAATACCCGGCGGGCAATCTACTTGCCGACGACGAGCCGCTTTGTCGCCGGCGGCCACGTCACCTGTAATCAATAGCGTGCGTCCGACGGCTTGCCGCCCTGCGGCCAATCCTGCTGCTTGAGCGCGAAGTCGGGACGCGGTTGTTTGATTACGAAGGCCGCTATATCGAAGGCCGTTTGATCATCCAGTGTGCCGCCCTGACCGAGCGGCATATTGACCTTGATGAAGGCGGCGGCGTTATTGAGCCTAGCCATGCCGGCGCCGATGTTGAAAGCCTTCGGACCCCATAACGGCGGCACGAAGTCGGCATTGCCTGTGGTGCCGCGACCTGCGCCGTTCTTGCCGTGACAGCTCGCGCAGTGGTCAGCGTAGAGCGGCGCGCCGCGTTCGGCGCTGGCCGGCTGCGGACTGTCGAAGCGCAGGAAGCCGCGTCCCTTCACGCTCTGACCGGTAGGCACTTCGCGCGACAGCCATTGCATGTAGGTGAGTATGGCTGTCATCTCGGGCGCGTCGCCCGGCATGCGCTTGCCGTTCAGGGATCGCTCGAAGCAATCGTTGATGCGATCGGTCAGCGTATTGACCTGCGCATTGCGTGCGCGGTATTCGGGGAACACGCCCCAGATGCCAACCCAGGGCGCGGCCGCCGGTGTGCGCCCGCCATCGAGATGACAGTTGGTGCAGGTCAGCGCATTGCCACTGTAGGCGGCGGCGTATTTGGGCGCGTTGCTGAGGATGCGACGGCCATGGGCGATGGCGGCGCCGACCGGACCATCGGGCAAGGGGCCGTCATGCCAACCCGGGTAAGCGAGACTGGCCTTCGGCTTGCTTTCGGCGGCCGTTGCGCTGACGCCAGTAAGCACAGCCACCAGCAGCAGTGCGAGCGCCCCTGCGCGCCCGCTAACCGACGTCGCCCGACGCCAGTTTCCGCGCTCAATCATGCTCCGCTCCTCAGCCTGCGAAGCAGTAGGTGCAGCCTCGCGACTGTGCACCGTGGACTGCGACCACGCCCGATGGCGCGACGAAGATGCCCGGTATCACCGCCGCCAGCCATTCCTTCTTGATCGCTTCAGCGTCGCCGTGGGTGTCGTTGGCGAACATCATGCTGTAGTGATGAATGGCCATGCCGCAGGCGGCGACCTTCACGCCGCGCGCGATGAGCTTGTCGAGTGCCGCTTCCATGAGCGGCAGATCCCCTGGCTTGAGATTGGCGTAGGGATTGCGCTTAGCGGGCGCCTTGCTCTGGGGGTCGTCAATCTTGAAGAACTCACCGAACTTGTACTTGGCCCACATGCTGTCGCTGAGCGCGAGCGGCATGGCCGAGTGACGCAGCACCAGCACCACACCGAGTTCGGATTCTGGCACGCCATAGGCCTGCGCGCCGGTCATTAGAAAGACGTGGGACCACATCAGCGGCAAACCGTTATGGGGCGTCGGTGCGTCGTAGATCTGACGGTGTCTGCCCGGAATGGTATCCAGCCAGCGTTCGAAGTCCGTGCCACTCGTGGTGGTGGCCGCTGCTTCGGCCGCCTGGGCGGCGGGTAGGAGCGCACCGCTGCCGAGGGCGACGGCTGTGGCGGCGGCGACACTGCCGAGGAAGCCTCGGCGTTGTTCAAAGGGAAGCTTGCTGGACATGAATTTCTCCTGCGTGAAGGGCACCGTCTTTGCGCACGCGAAGGGCTTCGCGTGCGCCGCCTATGCTACTTCCTGACGCCGGAAAAAACCCGACTCCGAACAGTCTGTGGACGCTAGCCTGGCGGTATCTGCGCTGCGCCCAACACGCCGCCGCCGAGTGATGCCACGACCTCGTGCAGCACGTCCCACAGATAGAGGGCAAGCGAGGTATCGACGAATAGACGATAGCTGGGACGATAGTTGCCCACACCCGCGACCGGTGCACGCATGACTAGTGCCGAAGTCAGGGCGACCTGAGTCTGGGCAATGGCGTCGGCGGCAAACGCCGCAGTGCCGAGATCAACCGCGCACAAGCGCGCCAGCACTTCCGTCGAGGCCTCGCCGCCCAGCGCCAGGGTCACCAGCCCATGCTGGCGCGGCACGTAATAAGCGCCGCGCGGCGCAGCGCTCTGCCAGCGTGCGGTCAGCCGTTGCGGCAGACCAGCATGGCCATCAAGCTCGTCAGTGATCAGAAAGTCCTGCGCACCAAGGCGTGCGACGATCGCGCCGCTGGCATCACGCAGCCAGTGGTTGGGCACGGTCGGCAGTTGCACGCTCTCGGCCTGTAACCACTCCGCCGTGCCACGACCCTTGAAGCCGACCCGCGCGAGATGGGTGAGGCAAGCCAGCCAAGGTCCGTGGTTCGCGACTTCGCCGCGTACTCGCGTGCAGACCTGATAGCCATTCTCCGCGCGCCATTCGCTGGCGAGCGGCGCGAGTCGTTCATGCAGGGGACCTGCGCGCGCATTCCGTGCCGTAACGTCGAGTGAGCTTGCACAGTCCACAGCAGTACTCATAGTTTCTGTCGCGCGTTATCGGCGTCATAGAAGGGGCGCGCTACCACTTCCCCACTCACGTGCCCGCCCCCGCCGGCGAGCTTGATCTCGAAGCGCGCGCCGAGTTCGGCCATGTCGGGCGCGACATAGGCGAGACCGATGATGTGGCCCACCGCGTCGGAATAGGCGACCGAGGTCACACGACCGACAATTTCATTGCCGCGCAGGGTCAGGCTGCATTCCTCGGGGATGGCCGCGCCGGCCGGCAGACGGAAGCCGACCAGGCGTCTCGTCAGGCCACGGCGTGCCATGGCTTCGATGGCGCGTTGGCCGACGAAGAAGGGCTTGTCGCCGGCGACTGCCCAGTCCATGTCCACTTCCTGGGGCGTGCTCAAACCATCGCTGTCTTGGCTGACGATGATGTGGCCTTTCTCGAGACGCAGCAGACGTTGTGCTTCAATGCCTACCGGTGCCACACCGAACTTGTCACCGCGCG
>JAYWAC010000153.1:0-5060 GCA_043782755.1 Pseudomonadota bacterium
AGCCGTAATAGCCGTCGGCGTTCTTGGTGGTGATGTTCTGGAATTCGCTGTAGCCGCGCGCGATCAGTCCGTCATACACGCCGCGTGTGCGTTCAGCCAGTGGCTTGATGATCTCGATCGAATAGCACTTGTCGGTTAGATGGGCGAGGAAGGAGGACTGGTAACCGGAGCCAGTGCCGATCTCCAGCACCTTGTCGCCTTGCTTGATCTCGAGGCTGTTGGTCATGCGTCCGACCAGATGCGGGCCCGAAATCGTCACGCCATAACCGATGTCGAGGAAGTTGTGATCGTAGGCGTGGGAACGGTTGACCTTCATCACGAATTCTTCGCGCGGGGTCAGCAGGAAAGCGCGCTTGACTGCGTCGTCCCACACGTCCTTGTGATCGATCATCACCTGCAGGCGATCCCAGCGCTGGCCGAGGAAGCTGTGATCTTCGCCGCGATTTTTCACCATCCATTCGACGAACGCGGCGCGCTCGGTCATCGGCGGTTCGAGATCAAAGGTGAAGGGCGTCGTGAGTGCCGCGCGACTGGTGGTCGGCAGCACACCGCCGGCGGCGATGGCGGTCATGGCTGCGAGAAACGATCTACGGTTCAAACGATACTCTCCAAAATGAAATGGCGGCGCCCTCGCGGATCTTGAGGCGAGGGGCCGGCAGGCGGTCGTGACCGCGCTTCGACACCCGTCCGTGGAAATCCGTTCCCGACCGAGGTCGGTGAATGGGCTGGATGTGGCGGCGGCGAGGGGCATCATTATCGCGGCTGTTGCACTGGATCAGAAGCGGATTGCGAAACGGATATCGAAAAGCTCGCAATGCGCGCCTATCGGCCCCCCCGATAGCGAGTTGCGCGGCCGCCAGCCCTGCGTCGAGAATGGCCTGTGCCCTCGTCGCGGCGCGCAGTGCGTCGGCCAGCGGCCAATCTTCCACGTCACCCGTCAAACCATCCCAGCAGGAGACCGCAATGCGCTTTCATCACATGGCGATATTCGTGACCGACATCGACGAGGCGACCCACCTGTGGCGCGACGTCATGGGCTTCAAGGTGGCGGTCGATACCACCATCCCCGACGGTCCAGGCCCCGGCCCCAAAACCTATATGTACCCCAAGTTGCTGGACGACATCTTCAAGGTCGAGAACGCCCGTTCCAAGATGGTGCTGCTGGCTTCCGATGAAGGCGCGCTGATCGAACTGCAGCAGTGTGAGAACCCGCTGATCCAAAAGACCCCGCCCGAGAATCTGCGCTATGGCCACACCGGTTTCCACGAGCTGGGCCTCATGGTCGACGACATCGATGCGTGGTTCGACAAGGTCCGCGCGGCTGGTTATCAGACCCAGACCGAATACGTATGGACCTGCGCGTCTATCGGCCGCTCGTTCCTGTTCTATGACGCCGACGGCAATATGATTCAGCTGTGGGAGCACATGAACGAAGCGACCTGGCAGACCTGAGCATGACGCCCATCCATCGAACAATGACTAGCAGGAGCCCAGGGCCATGAGTAACGACACCCCGCACGCGATCGACCTGGCGAGCGTCGATCACGTGCTGACCACCACCCGCAGTGTGCGACTGCGCCTTGATTTCGAGCGCGCCGTGCCGGCGGCCATGATCAAGGACGCCTTGCGCATCGCGCTGCAAGCGCCGACCGGCGCCAACACCCAGACTTGGCGCTTCATGATCGTGACCGATGCTGCCAAGCGTCGCGCCATCGCCGACTATTATCGTCAGGCCGCCGCCGACTATGTCGAGGGCAAGACCGGCTTGTCGCGTACCGGTGTGACCATGATGCGCGAGTACGACACGGACGACCCGCGTCAGCAGCAGCGCGAGGCGATGATGAAGTCGGGCGGTTATCTCATGGAGAACCTCGAGCGCGCGCCCGTCATGCTCATACCCTGCATTGAGGGGCGCTTCGAGCAGGACGATGTCTTCACCCAGGCCTCGATGTGGGGCTCGATCCTGCCGGCCACCTGGTCCCTGATGTTGGCTCTGCGCGCGCGACGTCTGGCTTCCGCTTGGACCACCCTGCATCTGCGCTACGAGAAAGAAGTCAGCGCGCTGCTCGGTATCCCGGATAATTACACGCAAGCCGCCTTGCTGCCGGTGGCGTGGTTGACGGGCGGCGATTTGAAACCCGCCATGCGTCTGCCCGTCGAAGAGGTGAGTTGTTGGGAGCATTGGGGTGGGCGCGAGCCCGGCGCCTGAGGCGGGTTATATGATCGCGTGCGCGCATTGCGCGACGCGATCATTCATCGAGGGTTGCCGTGCGCGCGACGCGTGGCGCGGCGGGACATCGGCATGAAACGCGAACAAGAATCGAAATGGCCGATGGTGGTTGCGGCGCTGGTGCTGGCGGTCATTGGAGTGTTGTATTTCCGCGGTCTACAGCAGCCGATCAATGGTCTGCAGACACTCGATCTGCCGAGCAATCCAACCCCGGTCGCGGTGCATCCCGAGGATGATGCGCCAGCCTTACCCGAGCCGGCCGTCGTCAATCCCATCGAACAGACCGAGGCCGGCCGGCGTTTGCAACCGGCGGCGGGAGATGCTGTCGACGGCAAGACGCCGCCGGCGACGGTCCCGGAACAGCCCTTTGACGCGGCGCTCGAAAGCTTGCTCGGCAGCGATGCCTTCCGTGAGTACGTGGTGAGCGATGACTTGATCAATCGCATCGTGGTCGCGGTCGATAATCTGTCCCACGAAAAGCTGCCGGTCAGGATGTGGCCCTTACGGCCCATCGCTAGCCTGCCGGTGGTGAGTGGCGAGAACGGCAGCTTGTGGTTCGCCGCCACCAACGCGGCGCGTTACGACAGCTATATCGCCTTGCTGCAGCGGCTCGATTTAAAACTGTTGGCGGCGCTTTATGTGCGCGACTATCCACGCTTTCAAGAAGCCTATGAGGCGCTCGGTTACCCCAAGGCTTATTTCAACGATCGGCTGGTGGATGTCATCGATCATCTGCTGGTCACGCCCGAAGTGAGCACACCACTGCCGCTGCTGCAGCCGACCGTGATGTACAAGTTCGCCGATGAAGGCCTGGAGGCGCGTTCCATGGGTCAGAAACTGTTGCTACGCATGGGCCCGGCCCACGCCGGCGTCGTCAAGGGGCGGCTGCGCGAACTGTTGCGCCTGATCAGCCGCAACGCGCAATGAGGAAGCACAACGCATGAATGAGCAAGAGGTGTTGTATGCGGTCGCCGAGCGCGTCGCCACCATCACTCTCAATCGACCGCAAGCCATGAACGCCTTGGCCGGGACCATGCGCGAGGACATCTTCGCGGCTTTACGGCGCGCCGAGGTGGATGCCGAAGTCGGCGCGGTGGTGATCACCGGCGCGGGCGAGGCGTTCTGCGCCGGCGGTGACATTGCCAACATGCTGCAATTGCAGGCGCGCAACGAAGTCGCGCCGATCACTGCGATCACCGCTGTGGCCGGCGACTTGATTCAATTCCTGCGCGCGATGACCAAGCCGGTGATCGCCGCCATCAATGGCGCAGCCGCAGGCGGTGGTGCGAATCTCGCGTTGGCTTGTGACATTCGTTTCGGCTCGTCGCGGGCGCGCTTCGCCGAGAGCTTCGTCAAGATTGGACTGGTGCCGGATTGGGGCGGGCACTATCTGTTGACGCGTCTGGTCGGCACCAGCCACGCCATGGAATTGATGATGCTCGGCGAGCGTATCGATGCTGACGAAGCCTGTCGGCTCGGCATCATCAATCGCATCTTTCCGGCCGAGACTTTCATGCAGGAAGTGATGGCAAGAGCGCGGCGCCTGGCCCAGGGACCGGCTGCGGCCCTGGCCGCCATCAAGCGCGGTGTTTATCTTGGTGCCGAGCAATCGCTTGCGGATCTGCTCGACTACGAGCAGCGCACCCAGACCGCACTCTTTCTCACGCCCGATGCCCGTGAGGGCATGCGCGCTTTCATCGAGAAACGTAGCCCGCGTTTTCAATCCTGAAGCGCAGGCGCGTTCGCGTTCAAACTTTCAAGGCACCGCTGGCGATGGCCGCATCGCGATCTGCTGTGAGCTGGAATTGCGGCGTCTCATCACGCGGTTGGCGGGTATCCTGCCCACGCGTCGACGAGGCTTCGGCACGCCAACGGTCGTCGCCCCACTGATTGCCCAACACCTGGATCTCGCCAGGTGCGTTCATGCTCGCCAATCCCTCTAAGGCCGCACGCACGATGCCGAGCTGATCGGCCGCATCGAAGGGTTTGCCACTGCTGTGGCCCAGCGGGTAGTCGACGAAAGTCGCACGCGGCGGGCGCCCGGCTTTGAAGATATCGATGGCACTGCCCAGACACAGGGTCGGAATGCCGTTAGCTTCGAGATGACGTGCGACCAGACACAGGGTCTGGTGACACACGGGTCACATCGCTACCAACAAAGCGCAATCGACTCGTTCAGCGCGGAAAGCGTCGAGCAGCGCTGGCGCCACTTCCTCGCGCACGCGGCGCTGGGAATAGACACCGCCCATGCAGGTGAACACTTGTTCCGCCAGTTCGCCGATCACGCCTTCCTTGCGTAAGGCGCGCAGTTGGGCGAGCGGCAGGATGCAGTTCGGATCGCGCTTCGCATCGACCAGGTAGTTCTCGGTGATGTGCGAGAAACGCACGTCCTTTTCTGCGCTGCTGCTCGGCAGCGCGCGGATCGAGGTGTCGTCCTTGTAGTGGTAGGCGACCTGGCCGAGGGCGTAGGCGCCGGAAGTCGACAACAGGCCGAGTCGTGCCTCGGCGAGCGGTTTGGCCAAGGGCTGCCACGGAGCTGCGCTGTCGGCCTCGACCCAGCGATAGGGCGTATAGCCCAGGCTTTCATAGCGGGCGCGTATGGCCTGCATGTAGTTGACACTCATGGCGTGACTCCTTCAATAAGGAGAACATTTTGCACCGCTGAATGTGGGCGCGACTATCCCCCGTGCGGCGCACGATGGTCGATTTTTTCTTGAGGGTCGCGGGGAAGACAGGCTGGCGCGACGAAGCGTTTGCGTCGCGTTGTCCAGGTCGCGAACGCGCCCCGGACTCGAATTCATTCTCGCCGCAGTCAGAAGCTCCACGCTGG
>JAYWAC010000154.1:0-5057 GCA_043782755.1 Pseudomonadota bacterium
GGCGTTCTAAGATGGAGCGCGACAGCAACAAGCCGATGCCCATGCCTTCCTGCTTGGTGGTGACCGCCTCGCGACCCAGACGTGCGCGCAGCGCCGGCGCGATACCGGTGCCGTCGTCGCGGATATCCAAGCGCAGCTGTTCAGCGCTCCACGCGCCGTCGATATCGATGCGTCTTGCGCTGGCGTCAGCGGCGTTGTCGAGCACGTTGACGATGGCCTGGGTGATCACGCGATCTGCGACGATAGCTGGTGGTGGCATCGAACCCTCGCGCACGAAGCGCACCTGCACCTCAGGTCGTCGCTGCCGCCACTCGGTCACCACGCCATCGAGATAACGATCGAGCGCCACGCGATGGCCACTATCGGCCTGCAGGGTGCCGGCACCCGCGCTCATGCGTGCCAAGATGTCGCGACAGCGCGCAACTTGTTCCTGCAAGCGGCGGAGTTCAAGCCGCGCGACCTCGTCCTTCACCAGATACTGCAATTCACCGGCGGCCAGCGCGATAGTGGCTAGCGGTGTGCCGAGTTCATGGGCGGTGCCGGCAGCCAGGGTGCCGAGCGCCATCAGTCGTTCCGCGCCCAGCGCTTCTTCGCGCAGCGATGCCAGTTCACGATCGCGGCTGCGCAGTCGCCGCGACAGACGCGCGACGAACAGTCCCACGCATAGCGCACTCAAGATGAAGCCATACCACATGCCCCACACATGCAGATCGAAGCGCCCCGCCACCGCATGGGCATGGCGTTCCGGCAGCGCCAACAACATGAGCGTGGTGTAGGCACCAATCGCGGTCAGTGCGACTCCGGTCATAGAGGCCAATGGCATGGCGGCGGCGGCGAACACGATAGGCAGTAGAAACAGCGAGACGAAAGGATTGAAAGCGCCACCGGTGAGATAGATCAAGGCCGACAACGCGGCAATGTCAGCGAGCGATTGCGCGAGGTATCGTCGCGAGCCTGCGGCCGCACCGCTCTGGCCGAGACGCCACCAGCTGTGGGCCGTGAAAACCGCCAACAGCACCAACACAAGACTCACCTGCGGCCACGGCACGGCGACATTGAACAGCAGATCCATGGCCGCGAGCGCGACTATCTGCCCACCGATCACGACCAGGCGAATGAGCAGCAGATAGCGCAGGGTATGGTCCACGGTGGCACTCATGGCAAGCTCATTGTCGCTGTTTGGCGCCGCACCTGCGGGTCGACCGTTGCTTAAGCGCGTTGGCTGTCGGGCTCGAACGCGAGTTCGGCGACACCGTCTTGCATTTCGATACGTGCTCGCACCGGCATGCCAAGAGCGAGCATGTTGCCCAACCAACGACCGAGCGCGCGCGGCCCCTCCTTAAGGTCGACCGTCACCAAGGTATAGGGCAACGCGCCGGCGAAGCTGGCGTGAAAGGCGTGATGGGCGACCGTCCAGCTATGTATGCGGCCGCCGCCCTCGGCCTGAAGCCAGCGCACGCCGTCGCTGTAGCAGCGAGTACAGAGTAAGCGCGGGTAGTGGCGCAGGCTGCCGCATTGTGTGCAGGCTTGCAGTAACAAGCGGCCCTCCTGCAAGCCTTGCCAGTAAGGCGCGGACAGCGTGGTCGGCATAGACACGGGTTTCGTCAGACGGTCATTCATCCTCATCCCCGCCGCATGATGGCCAGTGCGCCATCGCCCAGATCGCCATAGCCCGTCACCACGCCAAGTTCGGCGTCCGGCACTTGTGCCCGACCCGCGTCACCGCGCAACTGCCGCACCAGTTCGACGATGTGATTGAGGCCCCACACATGGGCCTGCGACAACAGTCCGCCATGGGTATTGGTCGGCAAGGCGCCACCGAGCCGCAAGCGGCCGTCGGCAACGAAGGGGCCGCCCTCGCCCTTTTTGCAGAAGCCCATGTCCTCCAACTGACGGATCACGGCATAGGTGAAACAGTCGTAGATCTCCGCTACCTGAATGTCGGCTGGGGTCACACCCGCCATCGCGAAGGCACGCGGCGCGGCCTTGGCGAGACCCAGGCTGGTCATGTCGGCGCGCTGCGTAATCGACGCCGGCGAATCGGGATGACCGACAGCCACACTCGCGATGAACACGCGGCGATGACGCAGATCCGCCGCGCAATCCGCCGCGCTCACCACCACCGCCGCACCGCCGTCGCTTTCCAGGCTGCAATCGAGCAGACGAAAGGGATCGGCAATCATGCGTGAGTTGCGATGATCGTCGAGGGTGATGGCTTTCTTCATCACCGCGTTGTCGTTCAACAAGGCGTGCTCACGACAGGCTACCGCCACCGCGCCGAAGTGTTCGACCGTGGTGCCATAGAGTTCCATATGGCGACGCGCCATCGGCGCGTAGATCTGCGCCGGTGCGATATTGCCGAGTGGGTATTCGTATTCCGTGACGTAATGGAACTGCGGCATCTGATGAATGCGCGCGCCGGCCTTGTTGGTGGCGGCACTGACATTACGCCCGAAGGTGATCAAGACATGCTGGCAGATGCCGGTGGCGAGTACTGTCGCCGCCGCCTGTAAGGCCATCACGGGACTCGCGCCGCCATGGGGAATGACTGCCGAGAAACGCAGATCGGGAATACCGAAATTGTCGATGAAGTCTTCGGCAATGCCGCTTACGATACCTATCGGGATCACGCCGTCGATGTCTTTCGGTGTAAGGCCAGCATCGGCAATCGCTGTCAGAGAAGCTTCGATCTGCAACTCAAAGGCGGTCTTGGTCGAGCCGCGACTATAGGCGGTCTCGCCGATGCCGCTGACACAAGCCTGGTCGGCAAGCTTCATGATCGCGTGCTCAAGATGCCGCTTTGCCATCGTGTTTGCTGACACGCGGCAGCAAGGCATTGCCGATGATCTGCTTCATGGTCTCGATCGAGCCGCCACCGATACGACACATGCGCGCATCGACAAAGGCGCGCGCTATCGGGTATTCGCACATATAGCCCCAGCCGCCAAACAACTGTAGGCAGCGGTCCATCACACGTCCCTGTAATTCAGTCGTGACGAGTTTAGCCGCCGCCGCGTCGGTGGCATCGAGTTCACCGCTCAGATGCAGTTCCACACAGCGGTCGACGAACACGCGCTGGGTCAAGGTCTCGGCATGCATGGCGGCGAGTTCGAAACGGGTATTCTGAAACTCGGCCAGGGTTTGGCCGAACATCTCGCGTTGCGCGACGTAGTCCAAGGTCCAGCGCACAGCGGCCTCGGCACTAGCCACCGCGCGTATGGCCTGAATCAAACGTTCCTGGGACAACTGCGTCATGAGCATGGCAAAGCCACCACCCTCGGCGCCCAGCACGTTGGTTATCGGCACGCGTAGATCACTGAAGAAGAGTTCGGCGGTGTCCTGCGCCTTGCAACCGATCTTTTCGAGCTTGCGTCCACGCGTGAAGCCCGGCCTGTCGGTTTCGACCAGCAGCAGACTCACGCCCTTGGCGCGCGCCTTGGGATCAGTCTTGCAAGCCAGCAACAAAAGATCAGCGCTGTGACCATTGGTAATGAAAACCTTCTGGCCGTTGATCACGTAGTCGTCGCCATCGCGAATAGCCTGAGTGCGCATGGCCTGCACGTCGCTGCCACCGGAGGGCTCGCTCATGCCAAGCGCTGCCACCACCTCGCCGCTCGCCATGGGAGGCAGCCAACGCTGCTTCTGCGCTGCGCTGCCGAAGTCAACCAGATAGGGCGCAATGATGTCGGACTGCAAATAGAAAGTGGGGCCGGTCGCGCCGGCGGCGGCGAATTCCTCGACCAGGATGGTGCTGTGCAGAAAATCACCGCCCATGCCGCCGTAGGTCTCGGGCACATTGCAGCACAAGAGGCCAAGCTCGCCGGCGCGGGTCCACAGGTCGCGCGGTACCTGGCCGGCATGTTCCCAGTCGAGATGATAGGGCGTGACGTGTTCGGCGACGAAGCGTTGCACTGTGGCGCGGAATAATTCGTGTTCGGCGCTGAAGAGCGTGCGTGGGATCATGGCCTCAACGTCCGATCCAATGCGGTTTGCGCTTCTCGGCAAAGGCCGCCGCGCCTTCGCGCGCATCAGCGGATGCGATCACCGGCCCGGTAATTTCCTGTTGACGGGCGAACATCTCGTGCAATGGCCAATCGCGTTGCTCGACGATCACGCGTTTGCTGGCCGCCACTGACAGCGGCGCATTGGCGATGATGCGCGCGGCCAAGCGTTTCGCCTCGGCCAATGCCTCGCCCGGTTCCGTGAGAATATTCACCAGGCCGAAAGCCGCTGCGCGCTCGGCATCGATCATGTCGCCGGTCAGCGCCAGTTCCATGGCGATACGTGGCGGGATCAGACGCGGCAGACGTAACAGGCCACCGGCGCCGGCCGCGAGACCGCGTTTGACTTCCGGAATACCAAATTGCGCGTTACGCGCCGCGACCGTCAGATCGCAGGCCAGCATCGCCTCGCAACCACCAGCTAGCGCATAGCCCTCGACCGCCGCGATCAGCGGTTTGCGCGGTGGCGTGAAAGCGATACCCATGAGTCCACGACCTTCGATGCGGATCTGCTCGCCACGCAGGAAGGCTTTCAGATCCATACCTGAACAGAAAGTCCCGCCGGCGCCGGTCAGGATGCCAACGCGCAGATCGTCGCGCGCATCGAGCGCGTCGATCGCTTCACACACGCCGACCGACACCGCGCGATTGATCGCATTGCGCGCCTCGGGCCGGTTGATGGTGATGATGACGAGACCGTCTTCGACTTCGACCAGCACTTCCGACATCGTGTCACCCTCCTGAAGTCCGTAGCGCTGGTTACAGAATGGCTTCAGCCACCACGCGCAATTCCTCGGCGCTGCCCGCCGACAGCACCATGGTGCCGATCTCACCGCGTGCACCGGCCGCCTTCCAGCGCGTCAGTTGTTCGCGAATGTGTTCCGGCGGGCCGACCAGGCAGCATTCGTCGATATAGGCGTCAGGCACCGCAGCTTCAGCTTCGTCCTTGCGTCCGGCCAGATATAGATCCTGAATCTTGACCGCCGCATCCGCGTAGCCGAGACGCTTGGTGTAGTCGTTATAGAAATTTTTCTCGCGCGCGCCCATGCCACCGAT
>JAYWAC010000155.1:0-13377 GCA_043782755.1 Pseudomonadota bacterium
GGAAGGAGTATCAGACTGAAGTCTGACCCACACAGAATGTGACGTTCGAACAGAGGATTGTGGGTCAGACTTCAGTCTGATACTCCTTCCAGAGCCTTAAATCTACGTTACCTCAACGCCGCAAATCCAAGGTAAACGGCATATCCACCGCCACCTCCGGCGCGCGCCACTCGACGCCACCCTGGGTATGCCCCTGCCGTTCAAAGCGCGCCAGGCGACGTGCTTCCGCTTCGCGCGCATTGACTGGATAAGTGTCGTAGCTGCGTCCACCAGGATGGGCAACGTGATAGCGACAGCCACCGATAGCGCGGCCATTGGCGATGTCGACAAGATCAAAAGTCAGCGGATTTTGCGACTGCACGGTGGGGTGCATGGCTGAAGGCGGATCCCAGGCCTTGAAGCGCACGCCGCCGATGTAGTTGCCACGCACGCCGGTAGGTTGCAGCGGCACGGCGCGGCCGTTGCACGTCACGCCATAGCGTTCCGGCACGAAGCCCGTCACTTCCACCTGCAGGCGCTCGACTGAAGAATCGACATAACGTGCCGTGCCATTGGCGCTGTTCTCTTCGCCCAGCACATGCCAGGGCTCGAGCGCGGTGCGCAGACTCAATTCCATGCCGCGATGGGCGATGGAGCCGAAGCGCGGAAAGCGGAATTCAAAGAAAGGCTCGTACCAGGCGGTATCAAACGGATAGCCGCGCATCGAGAGTTCGTCGATGACTTCACGGAAGTCGTTCCACACGAACCACGGCAGCATGAAGCGATCGTGCAACTGCGTGCCCCAATGGATGAGTTTGTGCTCATAGGGTTTATCCCAGAAGCTCGCGACCAAGGCGCGCAGCAACAGCATCTGGGTCAGACTCATGCGCGCGTGGGGCGGCATTTCAAAAGCACGGAATTCCAATAGTCCGCGCCGCCCGCCGCTGTGATCGGGTGAATAGAGTTTATCGATGCAGAATTCGGCGCGATGGGTATTGCCGGTCAGATCGATCAACTGATTGCGCATCACGCGATCGACTACCCACGGTGCGATATCGGCGTTGCCCATCGGCAATTGCCCGAGGGCGGTGGCCAATTCGTGCAGACGATCGTCCCGTGCTTCATCGACGCGCGGTGCCTGGCTGGTCGGGCCGATGAACAGGCCGGAGAATAAATAAGACAGCGACGGATGGTTCTGCCAGTAGCGCACCAGGCTGCCGAGCAGATGGGGGCGCCGTAACAAGGGTGAATCGGCCGGCGTCGTTCCGCCGAGGGTGACATGGTTGCCGCCGCCGGTGCCGGTGTGGCGGCCATCGAGCATGAATTTTTCGGTTGCGAGTCGCGACTGACGCGCGCGGTCGTAGAGCGTGGTGCTGAGTTCGACCAGTTGCTCCCAACTCTTCGAAGGATGCACGTTGACTTCGATGACGCCGGGGTCGGGCGTGATCTGGAGCAGCGACAAGCGTGTGTCGCGCGGTGGCTCATAGCCTTCGATCACCACTGGCTGCTGCAACTCTTCAGCGCTGGCTTCAATGGCATGAATCAATTCGACGTAATCGGCGAGGGCTGTCAGCGGCGGCAGAAAGACATGCAGGCGGCCATCGCGGATCTCCGTGCACAGCGCGGTGCGCACCAGGCCGTCTTCCACCACCGCCGGTTTTTGCGCGGCAGGCGGCGTGGTGCGCAGCGTGGCGGCCTGGCGATACCAGTGGCGTGGCATCAACGGTTGCGGTGGCGCGAAGTGATCAGCTACCGGTGGCGTTTCGCGCGCCTGATCGGGCGCCGCCGGCAGTGACTGTACGGGCAGGCGCAGGCCGAGCGGCGAATCGCCAGGGACGAGAAACAGATGTTCGCGTCGCAGCGGCCACGGACCACTGCGCCAACCACCAGCAATGCCGCGAGCGAGCGGCAATACGTAACCTGCCGGACGCGGCAGCGCGCCTTCGAACAGGCGTCGCAGCCGTGCGCGCTCGACTGGCGTCGACAAGCGTGCGTCAGTCGGTTCGACATTCAGCGGCAGGGTGCCTTCCTTCCACAGATAATAGTAGGTGTCTTCAAACGCGGTCTGCACATGTTGTAGCTCAAGGCCCAAACGCTTGCTCAAGTTGGCGGCGAAGATCTGATCGATATCACGCGGTAGGGCTGCCTTGGGCTTGACGAGATTGGCGAGCAGGGCCGGGTTATCCCACAAATGTTCGCCATCCTCGCGCCAGAACACACTTAAGGCCCAGCGCGGCAACTCCTCGCCCGGATACCATTTGCCGATGCCGTGATGGACCAGACCGCCCGGCGCATAGTGGCTATGCAGTTTCTCTAGTAGCACCTCGGCGGCGTGGCGTTTGCCGGGACCGTCGGCGGCAATGGTCCATTGCGGGCTTTCGAAATCATCGATGGAGACGAAAGTCGGTTCGCCACCCATGGTCAGTCGCACATCGTTCGCCACCAGGTCGGCATCAACCTGACGACCGACCGCATCGATGCGTTGCCACTGCTCTTCGCTGTAGGGCTTGGTGACGCGTGGGTCTTCGTGTACGCGCACCACGGTGTTGCTGTACTCGAACTCAACCTCGCAAACGGAGGTCATGCCCTCGATTGCTGCGGCATGACTGAAGTGCGGCGTAGCGGCGAGCGGAATATGACCCTCGGCAGCGAAGAGGCCGGAGGTCGGGTCGAGTCCCACCCAGCCGGCACCGGGTAAATAGATCTCGGCCCAGGCATGCAGATCGCTGAAATCGGCGCTCGGACCGGAAGGCCCGTCGAGCGCTTTGATGTCCTCGGTCAATTGCACCAGATAACCCGATACGAAGCGGCTGGCGAGGCCCAGATGACGGGCGATCTGCACCAGCAACCAGGCGCTGTCACGGCAGGAGCCCCGGCCCAGGGTCAGGGTCTCCTCGCAAGTCTGCACGCCAGGCTCAAGGCGCACGACGTAATCGATGTCACGTTCGAGGCGCTGGTTGAGCGCGACCAGAAAGTCGTTGGTCGGCATGGGTTCGAGCGAGACTTCGTCCAGCCACGCCCGTAGACGTGGCCCGTCGTCGCTAATGACGCGGTAAGGCGCCAGATCTGCGGCCACTTCCGGCGCATACTCAAAGGGACAGGTCATTGCACTATCTTCGAGGAAGAAGTCGAACGGATTGATGGCGACCATCTCGGCGATGACCTCAACGTCGACCGTCAGTCGACGCGTGCTCTCGAGAAACACCACGCGCGCCAGATGATTGCTGTAGGCATCCTGTTGCCAGTTGATGAAATGACCGCCGGGCTCGATGGTCAGGGAATAGGACTCGATGCGCGTGCGCGTATGGGGCGCGGGCTTCATGCGCAGGACGTGTGGGCCGAGGGTGACCGTCCGGTCAAAGCGGTAGTCTGTGTGGTGACGGATGGCTACGCGAATGGTCACGCGATCGATTCCTTAGAACTGCGGCGCACTGCGCCAGAACATTGTGTAGAAGCTTGTCGCGAGCTGGCTCAAGCTGGCTCAAAGTGTTATCGAAAACTTAACTGGGCACTCGTCGAGAATCGACTCGGGAGCTTGTTGAGAATCGATTGAGAAGATGGCATGAATCATGCCAAGAGCGAAGTTATGAAATTCTCCTGGCAGAACTACGACAGCCACGGCTTTTACGACGAGCTAATCGCCGCGCGCGGCACCGCGCGTGCGGCGGGGAGCGCTGTCGCAAAGCATATCCGCTCACTGACCATGGACGAGATCCGCGAGCGACAGCGCGCTGCGGAACTTGCGGTCAAGACCATGGGCATCACCTTCACGGTCTACAGTGAAGGCACCAATATTGATCGCGCGTGGCCTTACGACATCATTCCGCGCACCATTTCAGGGAGTGATTGGGACAGGGTCGAGGCTGGCCTGGTGCAGCGTCTGACCGCCCTGAATCTTTTCATCGACGACGTTTATCACGAACAGCGCATTCTGCGCGATGGCGTGGTGCCGCGCGAACTCATCGTTGAATCGGGCAACTTCCGCGCGGCCTGCGTCGGCATGCGGCCCAAGCATGGGGTGTGGGCGCACATCTGCGGCACCGATCTGATTCGCGACCGCGACGGCACGTTCTACGTGCTGGAAGACAACCTGCGCGTGCCCTCGGGGGTGTCCTACATGCTGGAGAACCGCAAGGTCACCAAGCGTGTGTTCCCGGAGTTGTTCGCCGCCGACAACATGCGCCCGATAGGTGAATACACCTCCCATCTGTTCGCCATGCTGGCCTCGCTCTCGCCGCGCGACGGCCAGCGCCCGGTGGTGGTGGTGCTGACACCAGGCATCTACAACTCGGCGTATTTCGAACATTCCTATCTCGCGCAGCAGATGGGCGCCGAGCTGGTGGAAGGCGGCGACCTGTTCGTCGGTGCCGATGATTGCGTGTACATGCGCACCATCGCCGGGCCGGCACAGGTCGATGTCATCTATCGGCGTATCGACGATCTCTTCCTCGACCCCGAAGTATTCAATCCTGATTCGACGCTGGGTGTGCCCGGTCTCATGCGTGCGTGGTTGCGCGGTAAGGTGGCGCTCGCCAACGCGCCGGGCGCGGGTGTGGCCGACGACAAGGCGGTCTACACCTATGTGCCGGACATGATTCGTTACTACCTCGACGAGGACGCCATTCTGCCCAATGTCGAAACCTATCGCTGTGGTGAGAAGGAACCCTGTGCCTTTGTTTTGCAGCATCTCGACAAGCTGGTGGTAAAACCGGTGAATGAGTCCGGTGGTTACGGCATGTTGATCGGTCCGACCGCCAGTGCCGACGAACGTCATGCCTTCGCGCGTCTGGTGCGCGCCCAGCCACGCAACTATGTGGCGCAGCCTTTGATTTCCCTGTCGACCTGCCCGACGGTCTGCGACAACGACATCGAGCCGCGCCATCTCGATCTGCGGCCCTTCATCCTGCAGGGCGCGCAGCACTACGTGACGCCCGGTGGACTGACTCGCGTCGCGCTTAAGAAAGGCTCTTTCGTGGTCAATTCATCCCAGGGTGGCGGCAGCAAGGACACCTGGATCGTGGACTGCCCATGAGCATGCTGTCGCGAGTCGCCGAACGAGTCTACTGGTTGGGGCGTTATCTGGAGCGCATCGAAAACACCGCGCGTCTGGTCAGCGTGTACGGCAACGTGCTGCTCGATCTGCCGAGCCCGGCCAAGCTCCGCTGGGAATCACTGATTGCCATCACCGGCAGCGGCGAGGACTTCGCGACACGCTACGCACAGGCCGACGAACACAACGTGGTGCGTTTCTATCTGACCGACAGGGACAACCCAGCCTCGATCGTCAACTCTGCCGACAACGCACGCGAGAACGCACGCACGGTGCGTGAGATGGTGCCGTCCAGTATCTGGGAAGGCATCAACGATCTGCACATCTACCTGCACGACAACGTCGAGGCCGCGCTGGCGCGACGCGGGCGCGATGCTTTCCTGTCGCGCGTGATCGAATCCTGTCAGTTCCTGGTCGGTTGCATGGCCGGCAGCATGAGTCGCGATGCCGCCTATCACTTCCTGCGGGCTGGTCGTTATCTGGAACGCGCCGACATGACCTCGCGCATCGTCGATGTTGGCACCGCCAATGTCTTTCCGTGGGGATCTGCGGAACGTGACGAAACCGGTGCGGCGCGCGAGTTGGATCCTTACGAGAGCATTCTGTGGATGAATGTGCTGCGGTCGCTGAACGCGCTACAGATGTATCGTCGCCAGGTGCCCGAGCGCATCAGTGCCGAGGAGGTCGTGGCCTTTTTGTTACAGGACGAGAACTTTCCACGCGCGGTGGCCAATTGTCTGCAAGCCCTGCAGTCCTGCCTGGGTCATCTGCCACGCAACGACGCGGCGGTCGACACCGCGACAGCCGCCATCGGTCATGTCGCTCAGGCCAACGTCGCGGCCTTGTTGCAGGAGGAAGGGGTGCACGATTTCATCGATCGCATGCAGATCGAATTCAACGCCCTGCACGCGGTGATCAGCGCCAGCTGGTTCGAGCCGCAGGCCTGAGTTGAGGGCTCAGCGCTGCTGCTGAGCCGCGAGTTCGCCGTCGCCCTGATCCCACATGGTGGCCCACGCCGGCGGCGGCAGAGAACGGAACGCGTCCTTCAGACGTTCATCCCAGTTGCGCTTCAATTCACGCAGGTAATCGCTGTCCTCTTCGAGGATGAGACGATTCTGCATCGCGAACGAATCGGTCTTGTAGGCCAGCACTTCTATCGGCGGTCCGACTGAGACGTTACTGCGCATGGTGGAATCCATCGACACCAGACCGCACAGCACCGCTGTATGCAGAGCGGTGTCGGGCTTGAGGATGCGATCGAGTATCGGTTTGCCGTACTTGCTCTCGCCGATCTGCAGGAAGGGCGTGGTGCGTGAAGTGGCGATGTGATTGCCTTGCGGGTAGATCAGGAACACATCGGGCGCACTGCCGAGGATCTGGCCGCCGAATACCACACTGGCCTCGAAATCGATGCCACCGCCAGCCTTCTTCTGTTGCATTACGCTGAGCTGACCGATGTAGTCGGCCGCTTCGTCCATGCTGGACAGCGTCATGAGACTGATCGGCATGCCATGGTCAACGTCATGGCGGATCTGCGCGACGATGCCTTGCGCGGTGGCGAGGTTGCCCGAGGTCAACAGACAGAACTGGCGCGCGCCATCCAGACCGAAGGTATGCATCTTCGAATAGGTGCTGATTTGATCGACGCCCGCGTTGGTGCGTGAATCAGACAGAAACACCAAACCGGCATTCAGTTTTATCGCTACGCAGTAAGTCATCGATCGAGGGTCTGAGTCTTGAGCCCTGCAAGGGTAGGGTGGCCGTCTGGGCATGGCAAGGGGTTTTGCCGCGCCGCACGCAAAGCTGACGTGAACATGTTTGAAATCGTGGTCTCGCGCGCCGCAACTGAGCGTGGCGCACGCACTCAGGGCAGCACGTGATCGATACTCAATTCCACAGCGGTGGCATCCTTGACGGTCAAGGTCGCCGATTTGCCTTCAAGATCGCCCGACGCGGCATTGGCGGTGCCGCTCTGCGATATCCGCGCCATCACATAGAACTGCTGAACATCGGCCAGCGAATGACCGGGCACCATCGCCATGCTGTCATCAAGAGTGAGGGTCAGTGGCAGTTCGGCGACGGTATGGCGTGATACCGCGAGCGGCATGGGCGGGCCATCGATGGCGCGTGCGGCGACGAACAAGGCATCGCCAGGCTTGGCCTGCGCGGCGAGGGCCGGCGCGAGTGTCACGCGCACCTTGACCTGTACGCGCGGCGTGGCCTTCTGCACAGTGCCGCCGGCGCGTGTGATCAATTCTTCGATTTCGCTGCGCAGCGCTTCGTCCTGACCGGCCAGGGTGAGGGCTTGTTGCCAAGTCGCGAGCGCCGTGGCGATGTCGCCGTCCTGCTGCTCGAAGAGGCCTTTCATGACCAGCGCTGCGGCGTTATTGGGTTCGCTATGTAAGACCTTGCTGGTCAGGGCGAGGGCGCGATTGCGCTGTTCCTCACCGCCGCTCATTAACAGCGCATCGACCAGCAACAACATGGCGCCCGCGTGGTCGGGCAGCACTTGATTCAAACGCTCGGCGGCATTCACCGCCTCGGTATAATGACCGAGCTGCATTTCGGAACGCGCGAGCAGGGCCCAGGAATCGGCGTCATCGGGCTGCTTGGCGACCCGCTCGCGTACACGGTCCACGAAGTATTCGATCGAGGTCGCCTGCTGGCGCCAATCGAGCTGCGGATGGGCAGCGCTATAGGTCGCCAGATCCGGTGAGCCGAGCTTCCAATACAGGCCAAGCGCACTGAGTGGCGCGAGCAAGCACAAGACCGCGAGACCGAGCCGCCCGCCACGTGTTGCGTTGGCAGTGTTGGGCGTGGCCGGCAGTGCGTCGAGCACGGCGCGCTCCAATTCGGCACGCAGCGCCGGTGCGACCGATGGTTCGATATCACCGGCCGCCAATTCGGCATCGAATTCACGTAGACGCCGAAGTTGATCGTCGGTGGCGGCCGCTGTGTCGCTCTCGGCACGGCGCAAGGGCAGCCACAACAGCGCGACAGCGAGTGCGGCCAGGGCCGCAAGGGCAAGCAGGAAACTCATGACGCCTCGTTACTATTGGCCAAGGCCTGGGCGAGCCGTGCACGTTCGTCCTCGTCCAGCGGCGGCGCCGGCGGCGCACGACGCCGGCTGAGTTTGACGACCACCGCGATGGCAATCATTAGCAGTACGAAAGGCCCCAGCCACAACAGCCAAGTGGAGCTTTTGAGCGGCGGATTGTAGAGCACGAAGTCGCCGTAGCGCGCCACCAGGTAGTCGCGGATCTGGGTGTCGTTGTCGCCGTGTTCGAGTAGACGACGGACCTCGTCGCGTAGGTCCTGGGCGAGTTCGGCATGGGAATCTTTCAAGGTCTGGTTCTGACAGACCATGCAGCGCAGTTCGCCGAGCAGGGCTTCATAGCGCGTCGCAAGTTCGGGTGTGCTGAAGGTGGCCGGCACGTCACTGGCCAGCAGTGGCCAGGACAGCGTCAGCAGGACGCCGACTACAAGGCGACCAGCCAGGGTCATTTTTTGTCGCGTTCCAGGCTTGCCAGCAGCGGCATCACTTCCTGGGTCAGCACGTCAGCGGTGAGCGGCCCGATGTGTTTATAGCGAATCACGCCATCGGCATCGACCAGAAAGGTTTCCGGCACGCCGTAGACGCCGAGATCGAGACCCAGCTTGCCCTGCGGATCGAACAGCGTCAGACGATAGGGATCGCCGCGCTCAGTAAGCCATTGGCGACCGGCCGCCAGTTCGTCGTGATAGTTAATCCCGATCAGCGGGACCTGAGCGGCGCGACTGATATCGAGCAGCAGCGGGTGTTCCTCGCGACACTGGACACACCACGAGGCCCAGACATTCAACAGAAAGGGATGACCGAGCAGGTCATTGCGCTGCATGAGGGTGTCGGGTGTGGCGAGAGTGCCGAGCGAGAACTGCGGCGCGGGCTTGCCGATCAGCGGCGACGGCACCAGACGCGGATCGCGATGGAGGCCAACGCCGAGAAACACCACCAAAGTCACGAACAGCAGTAGCGGTACAGCAAAGCGCAGCGGGATCATTTTCATGGCGACACGCTTTCGGCGTCGTCGTGACGCGCGACGCGGCGCGTCGCAAGCCGACGGAAGCGGCCGTCGAGCATGGCGGTGATACCGCCTGCGGCCATGAGGATCGCACCCAGCCACAGCCAGCGCACGAAGGGTTTGACGCTCAAACGCACGCTCCAGGCCTGCTTATCCAGCGGTTCGCCAAGCGAGATATAGAGATCACGCGTGAGGCCTGGATCGATGCCGGCCTCGGTCATGGGCATGGCGCGCACCTGGTAGTTGCGCTTCTCGGCCGACAGATGAATGGATTTGCCGCCTGGGCGTGTCACTTCGAATTGCGCCTCGGTGCCATCGTAGTTCGGCCCCTGGAGCGGCACCGCCGCGATGAAATGGAAGTCGTAGCCGCCCAGTTCGGCGTGATCGCCGGGCGCCATGCGAGTGTGCAGGTCGACAGTATTGAGACTGACCAGAGTCACGCCGATGATGGTCACCGCAAAGCCGAGATGGGCGAGATGCTGGCCGAGGTAGGCGGCCGGCAGGTTCATGAACGCGTGCCAGGCCGAATCGCGCTGGCGGCAACGTTGCACCACGCCGCCGATGGTGGTCGCGATCACCCAGGCGGCGAGCGCGAGACCGAATATCGCACGTGGCGAACGGGCTTCGCTGAGTGCGGCCACTGCGGCACCCAGCAGCACCACCGTGCCGAGCAACGGCATACGCAATTCGCGGCACAGGGTCGCGAAGCGGTCCTGCTTCCAGCGGGCGTGTTGGCCTAAGCCCAGCAACAGCACCAGCGGCGTCATGACCGGCACGAAGACGTTGTTGAAGTAAGGTGGGCCGACCGAGAGCTTGCCCATGTTGAGCGCGTCCAGCACCAGCGGATAGAGCGTACCGAGCAGCACCGTCGCGCAGGCCACAGTCAGCAATACACTGTTGGCGAGCAGGAAGGTTTCGCGGGAAGTGGTGGCATGGCTCGCGCTGACCCCCATGCTCGTGCCACGCCAAGCGTAGAGCAGCAGCGCACCGCCGATCACCAGCACCAGGAAGGCGAGTATGAAGATACCGCGCGCCGGGTCGCTGGCGAAGGCATGCACTGAGGTCAGCACGCCGGAGCGTACCAGGAAGGTGCCGAGCAGACTCAAGCCAAAAGCACCGATCGCCAGCAGCACCGTCCAGCTCTTGAACACATCGCGTTTCTCGGTTGCGGCCAGCGAATGGATCAGCGCCGTACCCAGCAACCAGGGCATGAAGGAGGCGTTCTCCACTGGGTCCCAGAACCACCAGCCACCCCAGCCCAGTTCGTAATAGGCCCACCAACTGCCGAGCGCAATGCCGAGCGTGAGAAAGCACCAGGCGAGCACGGTCCAGGGCCGTGCCCAGCGTGCCCAGGCGCTGTCCAGATGACCGCCGATGAGCCCAGCGATGGCGAAGCTGAAGGCCACTGAGAAGCCGACGTAGCCGGTGTAGAGCATGGGCGGATGAATGACCAGGCCAGGATCCTGCAGCAGCGGATTCAGATCGGCGCCATCGGCGGGCGGCGGCAGCTCACGCAGGAAAGGGTTGGAAGTGATGAGCATGAACAGCAGGAAGCCGACGCTTATCATCGCCATGACCGCCAGCACCCGCGCGACGAAAGCCAAGGGCAGGCCGCGACTGGCGAAGCTGACCGCGCAGGACCAGCACGACAACAACAACACCCACAGCAACAGCGAACCTTCGTGAGCGCCCCACAGCGCCGAGATGCGATAGGCAAGCGGCAGTGCCGAGTTTGAATTGGCGGCGACATAGGCCACCGAGAAATCATTGGTGACGAAGGCATGGGCCAGTGCGACGAAGGCCAGCGCGATGAACACCAGTTGAGTGCGGGCCGCTGGCCGCGCCAACGACATCCACAACACATTGCCGCGCTGGGCCCCGATCAAGGGCACGATGGCTTGCAAGATGCCAATGGCGAGTGCCAGGGCGAGCGCGAAATGGCCGAGTTCGGGGATCATGGTTGCGCCATCTTCTGAGCCTTGCCGTCCTTGAGCGCCTGGGCTACTTCGGGGGGCATGTATTTTTCGTCGTGCTTGGCCAGTACTTCACTGGCAACAAACACACCTTGTTCGTCGAGCTGGCCGATGGCGACGATGCCCTGACCTTCGCGAAACAGATCAGGCAGGATGCCACGATAGGCGATGGCGCGCTCTTTGGCGAAATCGGTGACCGTGAAGTGCACGGTGAGGTCTTTGGCATCGCCGCGCGCGACACTGCCTTTGACCACCATGCCGCCCAGTCGGAACGGCCGGTTCGAAGGCGCTTCGCCGCGCGCGACTTCGGCCGGGCTGTAGAAGTACATCAGGTTCTGGTTGAAGGCGGTCAGGATCAGCGCGACCGCAGTGCCGACACCCAGCACACACAGGGCGATGATCAGCATGCGCTTACGACGTGGCGTCATAGTTCTCTCCGAGCGCCTCGCGACGTGCGATGCGACGCAGGGCGTCACGTTCGGCGCGCTGCGGCAGCACGATGTTCAGTACCAACATCACGGCGGCGAGGCCGTAGGCGCTCCAGACATAAGACGCGTAACCACCCATATGCAGGAAGGCTTCGAGACCGCTCATCAGCCTGCCTCCTGTGCGCGACCCAAGGCCCGCACCCAGGCGGCATTGCGGTCGTAATCGAGGATTTCGCTGCGCACGCGCACCAGCAATGTCCAGGCGAAATAACACTGAAAGGCGCTGATCATGACCAGCAGCGGAATCAGCATATCGATGTGGATCGACGGCTTGGCGAACTTGGTCACGGTCGCGCCCTGATGCAGGGTGCTCCACCATTCGACCGAGTAATGGATGATGGGAATGTTGACCACCCCGATCAGTGCCAGCACCGCGCCGGCGCGGGCGCCGGCGCGACGGTCATCGAGCGCGCCGTGCAGGGCGATCACGCCGAGGTAGAGAAACAGCAGGATCAGCTCCGAGGTCAGGCGCGCGTCCCATACCCACCAGGTGCCCCACATCGGCTTGCCCCAGATCGAGCCGGTAACCAGCGCTAGGAAGGTGAAGGAAGCTCCGAGAGGTGCGCAGGCGCGTGACACGATTTCGGCGATTTTCAATTTCCAGACGAGGGCCGCGCCGCCGGCTGCGGCCATGGTCATGTAGACGAACATCGACATCCAGGCCGATGGCACGTGCACATACATGATGCGGAAGCTATCACCCTGCTGATAGTCGGGTGGTGCCAGCAGCAGACCGCCAACCAGACCCCACACGAACAGGATGGCGCTGGCGCCCGCCAGCCACGGCGTGAGTGTGTGGCTCAGGCGATAGAAATGCATGAGCGAGGCGTACTTGTGCAGGAACGCGAAATTCACGAAGACCTCATGAATGAGCGCACGCCGGCAGCGTGCAGGGCGCGCGGCTTGGGCGTAATGAGAATGACCAAAATTGCATTAGCTCATGCGGATTCTGAGGGCCGCCGCAGTAGCCCACGGCGTCAGCGTCAGCGCCAGTACGACGAGGCCTGTCAGGAAGTACAGCTCCCCCGCGACTGGCAGCCCGAGCGCGGCATTGGCCGTGGCGGAGGCACCGAATATGAGCACGGGAATGTACAACGGCAGGATCAACATTGCCAGAAGCAACCCGCCGCCGCGCAAGCCCACCGTCAGCGCACTGATGGCCGCGCCAATCAGACTCATGCACAAACTGCCGAGGGCAAGCGTCGCGAGCAGGGTGCTGAGCAGGGCGGGCTTCAATTCCAGCGACAGACCGAGAGGGATAGCCAGCAGCAGCACCGGCAGTCCGGACAGCAGCCAGTGGGCGGCCGCCTTGCCGAGGCCGAGCAGCGGCAGGGACGCGCCGCCGACCACCAGCACTTCCAAGCTACCATCGGCGTAGTCGGCGCGGAACAGTGCTTCCAGCGACAACGCGCTGGCGAGCAGCGCTGCGACCCACACCACCCCTGCCGCGACTCGCGACAACAGCGCGCTGTCGGTGCCGAGTGCAAAGGGGAACATCAACACGCATAGCGCGAAGAACAGCAGTGGGTAGAGCGCCTCGGCCTGATTGCGCACCGCGCGCAAGCACTCGCGACGCACCACCGCGGCGATGATGGTGAAAGGCTTCATGACCGCGCCATCTCAAGCGGCACCACGCGGATGGCGTGGCGTGATGCAAAAGCCTGATGGGTCGCGATCAAGACCGTGCCGCCCTCATCGACGTGGCTGTCGATGAGGGCTTCCACCAGGCCACGGCTGGCGTGGTCAAGGGCGGTAAAGGGTTCGTCCAACATCCATAGCGGTGCCTCGAACAGGATCAATCGAGCGAGGGTCACGCGCTGGCGCTG
>JAYWAC010000156.1:0-13363 GCA_043782755.1 Pseudomonadota bacterium
GTCCTACTTCCCCTATTCGATGTTGCAGGACAACGATTACGCGCCGACCGTTGGGCCGCTGCAGTCGGGGGCGAGCCATCTGTCGGCCAAGGTCGATCGCTATCGCACTTCGCAGGGTGTGTTGACGCAGGAGCAATACAACCGTCGTAGCCGTGAGTTCGTGCCGGAGGTGTGCAACGAACGGTTCCGTTTTCTGTGCGCCGACTGGGTCAAATACCACTACGACACGGCGCTGGCCGACGAGCTGTTCAAACTCGAGCAACAGTTCTCGCGTTTGTTGAAGGGCCGTGGCGCGGGCCTCTCACGTAACGATGTCGAAGCGCTGCGTGGCCAGGTTTAAGGAGAGCAGAACATGAATACCGATCTTCATCGCGTCATGCATGGCGTCGCCATTCGCAAGCACGGCGACGCCTCGGCGATTGCCGGCCTGGCCGGTTTGGCGGTCGCAAAGGTGACGAACGTTCTGACGGGCGCCGTCACCGCTGGTCGTGTCGCCGAAGTCGACGGCAAGTACATGCTGACCCCTTGCGGGCAGATGATGCTGGCTGGCGAGTATTCGCGCTTTAACGACGCCTTGCGTGCCAATACTGATTTCCGTGCCGCTTATCAGCGCTTTGAAGTCATCAACAAGGATTTGAAGCAGCTCATCACCGATTGGCAAACCATGGACCTTGGCGGCAAGCGTGTCGCCAATGATCATTCCAACCGGGACTACGACGAACGCGTGATCGGACGCCTGGGCGATCTACACGAGCGCTTCGAGCCGATACTGAACAAGCTCTGCGCCGGCGAGCCGCGTCTCACGGTCTACAGTGACAAGCTCGGTGTGGCGCTGGAGAAGGCCGAGGACGGTGACCTGGCCTGGGTCAGCGACGCCAAGCTCGACAGTTATCACACCGTCTGGTTCGAACTGCACGAGGACCTGCTGCGTATCTTAGGTCATGTCCGCGAGGAGTAAGCGCGTGACATTGAAGGTGCGACCATTCGCAGATTGTTTCGGGTTTTAAATTGCGGCAATTGAATGTGCGAATGGTCGCACCTTCATCGCTATTGACGAGGAAGAATCATGGCACGTCTACACGGCAAAATCGCAATGATCACCGGCGCCGGTACCGGCATCGGTCGCGCCTGCACGACGATGTTCGCCGCCGAAGGCGCGACGGTGTTCGGGGTGTCGCGTACCCAGGGCAATCTCGACGAAACGCTGCAACAGGTGAAGGACGCCGGCGGCCAGGGCAGCGTCTATAGCGCTGACCTTTCCGATCCGGACCGCGTCGAAGCGGCCGTCAACCAGTGCCTCAAGGAATATGGCCGCATCGACATCCTGCTCAACGCGGCCGGGGTCGGTTATAGCCATAAGCTCATCAGCGCAGGCTCGATGGACCCCATCGACACCACGCCCATCGACAAGTGGCGCGAGATCATGGCCATCAATCTCGATAGCGTGTTTTATGTCAGCCGCCTGGTGGTGCGCCAGATGAAGCAGCAGCGCAAGGGCGCGATCGTGAACGTCGCCAGTATCTTCGGCATGGGCGGCGCGCCGGATGCCCACACCTACACTGCGACCAAGGGCGCCATCATCAACCTGACCCGTTCGATGGCCGTGGCCTATGTCGATGACGGCATCCGTGCCAATGTGGTTGCACCCGGTTTTGTGAAGACGCAAATGGTCGAGATGGTGCTCGATCAATTGTTCTCACCTGAGAACCCCAAACTCATCGCGCCGATGGGACGGCCGGCGACGGTCGAGGAAGTGGCGTATGCGTGTTTGTATCTCGCCTCCGACGAGGCCTCGTATTGCACCGGTACCGTGCTGTGTGTGGATGGGGGATCGACCGGGCGGGCGTGAAGGATTGCTAGAGTCCCGCAACGAATGTGCGAATAAATTCGCACCTACAAGGGCGTGTTTCTTAACCGCAGCGCATTGCTGATCACCGACACCGAACTCAAGCTCATCGCCAGCGCGGCAATCATCGGTGACAGCAGCCAGCCGGTGAGGGGATACAACACACCGGCCGCGAGCGGCACGCCGAGCGCGTTATAGGCGAAGGCGAACCACAAGTTCTGGCGCATATTGGCGAGCGTGGCGTGGGCACAGGTGCGGGCCATGGCAATACCGCGCAGGTCGCCCTTGAGCAAGGTCACCGGGGCGCTCTGCATGGCGACATCGGTGCCGGTGCCCATGGCGATGCCGACGTCGGCGCGGGCCAGGGCTGGCGCATCGTTGATGCCATCGCCGGCCATGGCCACTACGTGGCCGGCGGCTTGCAGACTTATCACCAGCGCAAGTTTGTCGGCCGGTTTCATGTCGGCGTGGAATTCAGCAATGCCCAATTGCGCGGCAATGCGCGCTGCGCTGGCGGCGCTGTCGCCGGTCGCCATGATGATACGCAATCCCGCCGTACGCAGCGCGGCGAGCGCTGACGGCGTGCTGGGCTTGACGGTGTCGGCCAAGGCAATGAGTCCAGCGAGACGACCGTCGCGGGCGAAATAAATCAGTGTCGCGCCTGTGCTCGCCAGCGTTTGCGCTTCAAGCGGTAACGCGTCCATGGCAATGTCGAGTTCCGCCATCAGCGCGGCATTGCCGAGTGCGGCGGCGTGGCCACCGACGCGTCCACAGACACCGAGGCCGGGCTTGGCGATGAAGTCCTGTGCTTGTTCGAGATGGTGATGATGTTCGTGGGCCGCCACCACCAACGCACGCGCCAGAGGATGTTCGCTGTGCTGATCGAGACTGGCCGCAGCCGCCAACACGCTGTTCTGATCGAAACCCGGCAGCGCCACGACCTGGGTGACCGTCGCTAGCCCGGCGGTCAAGGTGCCGGTTTTGTCGACTACCAAGGTATCGACACGCGACAAGGCTTCGATGGCGGCGGCGTCGCGGAACAACACGCCCTGTTGGGCAGCACGGCCGATCGCGACCATGATCGACATCGGTGTGGCGAGGCCGAGCGCGCAGGGGCAAGCGATGATCAAGACCGCCACCGCATTCACCAGGCCGTGTATCCAACTCGGCGCGGGACCGAACCAGCCCCACATCAGCAAGGTCGCGACGGCGCACAATACGACAGCCGCCACGAAGTAGCCGGCCACGCTATCGGCCAGACCTTGCAACGGCGCCTTGGAGCGCTGAGCTAGTGCCACCAGTTGTACGATGCGCGCGAGCACGGTGTCGCCGCCGATCTTTTCGGCGCGCAGGGTGAAAGTGCCCGTGGTGTTCTGCGTCGCGCCGATCACGCGATCGCCCACATCTTTGCTGATCGGCAAGGGCTCGCCGGTCAACATCGCTTCGTCGATGGTGCTGTGGCCATCGAGCACCACGCCATCTACCGGCACCTGTTCGCCCGGTCGCACGCGCAAGGTATCGCCGACCATCACCTCGGCCAGCGCCACATCCGCTTCGCGACCATCGGCGGCGACGCGATGGGCGGTCAGCGGCGTCAACCGCATCAAGGCCTTGATCGCATCGGCGGTGGCGGCGCGCGCCTTCAATTCCATGATCTGACCGAGCAAGGTCAACGACACGATCACGGCCGCCGATTCGAAATACACCGGC
Organism: Pseudomonadota bacterium; assembly: GCA_043782755.1. Lineage (GTDB taxonomy): Bacteria > Pseudomonadota > Gammaproteobacteria > JADJYF01. Next base: position 3,557 of record JAYWAC010000156.1, read on the forward strand.
ACGCCGCCCATGCCCATGTCATGAAAGGCAACCGGCAACAGGTCGGGCGCGAGGGTGGCGATCACGCTGTAGCTAAATGCAGCGCTGATGCCGAGACCGATCAAGGTCCACATGTTGAGACTGCGATTGACGAGCGAGGCCCAGCCGCGCACGAACAGCGGTGCGCCGGCCCACAGTACGACCGGCAGCGCGAGCGCAAACTCGAGGCGCGCCAGCATAAGCGGTGATACAGCCGCCAACCCATGCCCACCCATCGCAAGCGCCATCACCACCCCACTCAAGGGCAAGCTCAGCCAGAAGCGCCGGCGGAAATCCTTAAGCTCGGGATGGTCGTCGTGTTCATCGAGGCTCGGCATCTCGGGCTCAAGCGCCATGCCGCACAGCGGACACGGGGCGGGATGATCCTCGCGCACCTCGGGATGCATGGGGCAGGTGTAAAAGCTGCCGAGCGGCGCGATGGGGGCGGGCGTGGCCCGCGCTTCGAGATAGCGCTGCGGATCGGCACTGAACTTGGTCATGCAGCCCGCGCAGCAGAAGCGATAGGCTTGCTGTTCGTAGACAGTTTGATGGGGCGAATCTTCGCGCACCGTCATGCCACACACCGGATCTTTCCCACGCGCTTCGACGCTGGCGGGTGGGTGACCACAGCAGCCGTGGGACTCACTCATCGTCGGCCCTCGAAAGACAATGTGATGGGCTGCGGTCTCAATTCGAAGCGCCGCCCACCACCGCATAACCCTGGGAGCGCCAACGCAACATGCCGCCGGCGAGATTGGCGGTATTGTTCAGGCCTGCGCGTCGCAGAATGACGATGGCCTGCGCCGATCGACCACCGGCGCGACACACCGCGACCAGCGGCTTGTCGGTTTCGATCTCGCTGACGCGCTGCGCCAGTTCGCCGAGCGGGATGAGTTGCGCGCCAGCGATGTGACCGAGAGGACCGCTGTATTCATCGGGTTCGCGCACGTCGATCACATGCACCGCGTCGCGATGCTCTTCCAGCCAGTGAGGATCGAGTTCCCAGAGTCCAGCAAAGGTGTAGGTCAGCGGCGCCCAATGTGGCTCGGTGTCCGGTGCCTCGCCACTGTCCGGTCGTCCGCAGCGCAGATTGGCGGGCAGGGCGACATCGATCTTCTTGGGATGGGCGAGGCCCAGGTTGTTCATATAGCCGACGAAATCAGACTCGCTGATCTGTCCGCCGAAGCGCGGATTGAAGCGCTTCTCTTCCGCCACGCTGGTGACGGTCAGGCCGTTGTAGTCATGGGCCGGATAGAGACGCGTGGCATCGGGCAGGGAAAAGATCTCGGTGCGGATGGAGTGATAGAGACGCGAGGCGCTGCCCTGTTGAAAGTCGGTGCGCCCGCAGCCGCGGATCAAGAGTGCATCGCCGGTGAAGGCCATGCTTTCGTCGTCCAGCACATAAGTCAGGCAGCCATCGGTGTGGCCGGGTGTCTCGCGCACTTCGACATGGCGCTGGCCGAAGTGCACGCGGTCACCGTGCTTCAGCAGATGATCCGCGCCTTCGACACCGGCCTTGGCGGCGATCTCGATGCGTGCGCCGGTGCGCTGCTTGAGCAGCCAGGCGGCGGTTACGTGGTCGGCGTGGCAATGGGTGTCGAGCACCGCTTCGAGTTGCAGGCCGAGTTCACCGAGCAGGGCCAGATCGCGTCGTGCCTGTTCAAATACCGGGTCGATGATGAGGGCCTTGTGTGTTTCATCGTCGGCCAGCAGATAGGTATAGGTGGAGGATTCCTGATCGAACAACTGGCGGAAGATGAGCATAGCGAATACCTGCGGGCAGACCTTGAGGGGCGCGCACTATTGTGGGCCCGCACCGGCGTGGGCGAAAGCGCTGTGCTGAAGCGGCGTTGAGATTTCTGCGTGGGCGTTGGCGCCTGTGACATGCGGGTCGTGATGTGGGGTGGTACTCATGCGCCGCGCCGGCAGTTGGGTCGCGTAGCGACTGTGCGATGGCGGGCGCGGGGTACAATTTGATTTAGCCTGCCGGCGCAGGCACCAGCGTGTTGTTCTCGGCGGAGTATCGCTTCTAGGGGCGCACTCAGGGCACGCCTTGGTATCCCGTCGAGATCGGCACAAGCTCGTTCAGGCGTGTCGGATTCAGTGAACTCGACGTCCCGGCTTGAACCTGACGCGTATCAGCACGCACATCGCGCTCGCGAATAAACTGAGACTCAGCGGGATGGGCACGGCCGGAGTGCGATAGTCCGCACCGCTGGCCATGATGTAACCGGCATCGGGTGAACCCGCCGGCGGATCGATGTAGAAATGGGCGGTATGCGCGAAGTCCGCCGTGGCCTCGACAATACTGGGGGGGAAGAATCCGGCGATGTCATTGGTCTCGGCGACAGACTGCAGAGTTACTATTCCCGCTACCCAATAAAGATCTCCGGCTTGGAGGTTATCGAGGTCCCCGATGAAATTAGAGACGCGACCATGGGAGGTATCCTGGTTCAAGTCAGCGAAGAAGGACGCGTCAAATATTGTTCCAGGCGCCGGTGCCTGGTTCGAGAACCGCCATACATAGAGTTGCGCCGTAGCGCGCGAAGAAGCGACCGATCCGCCCGACGGATCTCCCGGCAGGGAGTCTTGCTCGACTCCACCATGGAATTGAAAATAGGCGTCCAAATCTCCGTTTCTTGTTACTTGAAGCATGTCCATGAATTCAAGCGTGACTGTCGCCTGCGCAAAGGTGCCACCCCCGCTAGGGTTGAGGGTTTGACCCTTGGCATAGACAGTACCAGCGAGTGTTCCAAAAAATGCCGCGTCACCAGCGGTACTTGCCTCGGACTGACTACCTGAAATGACCGGTGACACTGCCTGCACGCCGAAGTGATCCAGCGTAGTACCCGTCGTTAGATTTTGCTGAAAGTTCGGTGTGGGAGGAAGACTAGCGCTATCTGCCCACCCGGCGGCAAACGCAACCAACGAGTAGCCGATACCCGTCGCGAAGAGATGATCGTCCATCGGGAAAAAGCTCCCTGCGACCACCGGAAACGCCTTCGCCGGCGTGGGAAGTATCACTCCGGTGATGATCATCCCCCAAACCAAGATCGCTGCAAAGCTGCGGAAGCCACCACGAACGCTCTGGCTATTCGTCGTTCGCCGTGAATCCTTATTCATGATGTTCATTTTTTGTGTCATTACTTAGCTAGTGGTGAAGATCATCGATGTGGTTCGTCAGCTCGAAAGAATTCGAAGGCGGTCCGGATGGTGACATCGAGTGTTCAACAAGAATGCTCTTATCGATCGGCGCGCCGGCGTCTGACACCCAAGGCGCCGATAGCAGCACAGGCGAGCCACAAGGACGCGGGTAGCGGCACCGGCGCGACGATAGTGCGGGTCCAGCTACCGGGGCTATTGATATTGTATTTTGTTCGAAAAATCGCGAAATCCTGTGAGCTGTCGACTGTGAGGACCGATAATCCGTTGCCGGTATACAGCTCTAAGCCTGTATTCGATGAGCCAGGTGAGATCGGAAGGCTAAAATCAAATTCCCACGTTGAGATGTTTCCGTTGACGAATCCGACGCTGGCGATTTTTTGCAAAATGTCCGCGTCCGAGAAATTAATTGTTCGAACAGAGTTCGATATCGAACCACCTATAAAGCTTACCGATGGGCTTGATGTCGGAAACAGGGTGCCGGTAAAGCCAGTGTCGAAAGCATCGCTGAATGTCAAAGAGGCAGTAATGCTTTTGCCGAGGGTTGGCGCCGGATTATCGCCCAAAAAAGCGAAGATCAAGGTCAAGGGATTGGTCGCAAACGAAAATGGGTTGCCCACATAGTCGAAAACAATATTGGCGCTGGCCCCATGCGACATGGACATGGACGCCAGCAGGATTGCGATTGCGTAATTGCGTTTCATGGGATTCTCCCTTGTAGTTTTAAACGGGACTCAAAAACATTCATCAATAAAGTCTCTTGGCCGCACAGTTGTCGCGTATGACCGGACATCCAGTGCGCCAAGCGAAACAGGTGGATCAGGGAAGTCAGTCTGTGTGACTACTCCGCCGGACGCCTGCCACTCCGAATATCCCCAAGGCGACCAGCGCAAGCGAAGTCGGTTCGGGTACCGATGGGCCGCCTCCCGGTCCCGTCGTGCTCGCGACCGCAAGATGGTCGTTCGCGAAGGCGCTGACGAAGCCGCCCTGAAACGACGCATTCGTCTCGGTTAAGAGGTTGCTGAGATCAGCGATACCGTAAGGCGTGCTTCCTGCGCCCAGCGCGATGTTTACGATGCTCAAAAAGCCGCGCACATTGGTGCCGTTCAAGGCTGCGAAACTGCCGGCCAGGTCATGGAACAATAGATCGCCGAACTTGACTCCCAGCGCATTGGGCAGCAGACCGGCATCGTTGAAGTCGACATTCAAGGCGAGCCCGGCGACTTGCCCGCCAAACAGCCCGCTCGAAGAGCTTGTAGGGTCGGTCGAGGACGCGATTAGAGCGGAAGGGGTGCCGCTCTGTGGTAGATAATTCAACAGGGCATCAGGGCCACTGAAGTCCATGACGAATCCGCCGCCCGGATGGCCAAGCTCAAATCCCGCCGTGTACACAGAAAAGAATTGAGCGTTCAAGGTCGATGCGGGCGGTATATTTGGTGGATCGGCGCCCCATATGTTCTGGTCGTAGCTGGTGACATCTCCGTCGGCGAACGGCGTCGCTCCGGCCGGCAAGACCCATGCTGACGATAGCAGCGCGACTAGCAATGACCGACGTAATTTGCTGCCGAGTAACATAGCCCTACTCCTGGTTATCGTTTTCGAACTCCGCCCACTGCCGCAACTTTTCCCGCATATAAAACCAGCGGGCTGGCGTTGTGCCAAATCTTTCAGAATGAAGTGGCGGCAGATAAAGAGCGCCGCCGCTGGGCCTTTATTGCAATTGATCTTCCCCACTTGTCATGCAGCCTAGCGAGTTTTCTGATGTGAAAGTAGGAAAAAGCTGAGCCAACTTCGTCGCATTAAGAGAACCAGCGACATTAGTTTGCAGTTGGCCTCTTGTGCTCTGCCTCCTGCTTGTGCGGGCTGCACTATTGAATAACACAACGCCCTTTTTTATGGCGTTGTCATGAATGGCCAGGGAGACCGAATGATGGAAGCGCTACTTTGATAAGCCGCAGTTTTTTGACTAGACGGCAGTCATCGTCATCTCGTTTTGCGCCTTTGGCTTTGTGGAATGCTTCGCTGGTCTAGTGTTATGTCGCTAGTCAGTCGCTCCTTGACTACACCTTTCGGCCCGCGATACCGTGATTTTTATAATGAACGTGCTGCTGCTTGCAGCTTTCTCGGAGTACCAGACCATGGCGAACCGTTTCGGAAAAAATCAAAAGCCCCTGTTCGTGATCGATGGCCCGGTGCGAGCCAAGGGATATCGTTCGAACTTCAAGCCGTTCGAGAGCGTGCGCTTTCTCGATACCGAAAAACTCAAACGACTCCGCAAGGCGTCGCTGGAAGTCGGGATCCTCGAGGCTGCGGGACACAGCGCCACCGTGGTCGCCGAGATCCGCAAAGGCACGGTCATCGGTTTGAGCTTGCGCGAATGCACCGGTTGCGGGACAGGCAAGAAACGACGGATCGGCAAAAAGACTCTGCTTGCGATCCACGAGAAAATGCGCAATCTGCGCGGGCGTGGCACCTTCAAGTTACCCGGCGTCCCCTCGATCGCAAAAGCGCGTGGTGTGGAGATCGGCCGAATCTTTATCCCTATCTGGTTTTGGCCGCCGATAGTGATCGTCTTTGAGCCCGGCGATGGTCCCCTCGATTTTTGCGTCGCCATTACGGTCGGTACATTTCCACCGGGTGGGCCAGGGACCGCAATGTGCGTATGGTGCCCCGGAACCGCTGGTTTCTGCGAGTAACCAGCCGTAGGGTCTGAACCCGCATATCGCGCGGCGGTGCGCAAGCCCGTCTTCTGGTCTCTCGCGTTTTGTGTGGGCCGCTGAGAGCATGAACTCTTGGTCGAGCACAAAGCACAGCTAAAATCCGTAATGTCTTAGGGCTGATTTCTCGTTTGGCTCTTATGAAGGTCCGGCGTGGCCAGCCGACGACATTGGCGGCATAGAGCCCCTCAAGTCGGCGGTGAACACGGCGGTCAATGCTGGTCTCTAGCCTACGTTCTTGATGACCCAGACCATGGCGCGGCGCGCGCGCACTTTATCGTCCCCGGCGGCGTGTCGAGCGAGGAGTGAGCCCAGCGTGGTTTGTGCCAGCGCCGCGTGCCAAGCACTTTCGGCCTTCCAGAAGCTTGCGGCGATGCCGCAGGGTTTACGGCAACTCTCGCGCGAGGACGGTATCGGCCCACGTTGCCGGACTTCCGAACAGCGGAATGCAGGACCACGGCCTTCGATAGCATTCACGATGTCGTCGAGGGAGATAGCGTCGGGTTGTCTCGCCAGCCGGTATCCACCACCGGCGCCCCGTGAAGTTTCCACCAAGCCTGCGCGCGACAGTGCCTGCATCTGTTTGACCAGGTAAGGCCTGGGCACGCCAAGGTACTCAGCCAGCTTGATCGCGGACAGCCATTTGTCCGCCGGCACCGCCGCGAGCGCCGCGCAGGCATGGGTCGCCCATTCGACTCCTTTACTCATCTGCATAGGAAACTTGCCAGATAGCTGCTGTGGAAATCCGATCTTCGCATATAATGGACAAAATATATCCAAATAAGGATGAGCATATGGACTCCAACTCGCATTTCGATGTGGTCGTTATCGGTGCCGGCATAGGAGGGCTCACGAGTGCTGCATTCGGCGCGCGTGCCGGTGCTCGATGTCTGTTGCTCGACAGCGCGACTTCGCTCGGCGGGCGGGCGCGGACGCGGGACGAGAGTGGCTACAAACTCAATCTTGGCGCTCACGCACTTTATCTGGCCGGGGCCGCCAAGCGTACCTTGCACGACCTCCAGATTGAGCCGGACGGTGCGGCCCCGTCCCTGGATGGATGCTTGGTCATGCGCAATGGCGCGGCCCACGCCGCGCCTGCGGGCTTCGGCGGGCCGCCGTCCAGTACAGCGATGTCGGTCGCTGAACAGGCCGCATTTTCCGCCGCCATGCAAGCCGTCATGGAAGGATTCGCCGGCCAGGCCGGCGAGACTATCGGTGCCGCAATTTGCCGCTTGACGGACAATCCTGCGGCGCAGGCCATGCTCCATACCCTGATTCGCCTGACCTCCTTCACCAACGCACCGGATCATGCCGACGCCACGGCGATGCTCGAGCAACTGCGACTCAGCACGGGCGGGGTATCCTATCTCCACAACGGCTGGGGTGAGATGTGTGGCCTCTTAGCAGAGCGCGTACGCGAAGCTGGCGCTCACATCGAAGTCGGGGAGAGCGTCAGTCATCTAGAGGCATTCAATTCAAATTGGATCGTCCATTGCGCGTCGGGCGCGCGCATCGTTGCCCGTACTGTCGTTCTGGCGGTCGAGCCAAAAGAAGCGTACAGACTGGTCCCGAACGTATCGATTTTGAAAAGGACAGCCGAATCGGCGATCCCAATCCACGCAGCGTGTTTCGATGTCGGGCTTTCTCAATTGCCAATTGCGGCGCACGGTTTCGCGCTTGGTCTCGATGCGCCGCTCTATTTTTCCGTTCATACCCGCGTGGCAAGTCTTGCCCCAGCGGGCGCAGCGCTGGTTCATCTGACTCGCTATCTAAGACCAGAAGAGCGACCGACCAAGGCGGTGAAAGAGGAACTCGCGTCATTGATGGATCTGCTGCAGCCCGGATGGCGCGATTATTTGGTCGCTGACCAGTGGCTGCCGTTTGCAACTGTCACCCAGGATCTTCCGCAAGCGGCGCGCGGCGGGCTGGCGGGCCGCTGCCCGGTAGTCCTTGGGCAAGGACTCTATGCAGCCGGCGATTGGGTTGGCGTGGAAGGATTGCTGTCGGACGCGGCCTTTGCCAGCGGCGCATTGGCCGGACAGAGCGCCGCGCGGGAAACTTAGCGTAACCATCCACCGGCCATGCTATGCGAGGTCAAGTTGTCGAAGGTTCAGCGAGTAGCTGCTTTTACTGATTTGAGCGTCGCAGATAGAGCGTCGCAAATGTCCGCAGTTCATCGACAGCAGACTCTGTACTGCGGCGTAGCAACTCATCTTGGCCTTGTGGCGCAGATGTCCGGGTTGGGCCAAGTGCGGTCACCTGGACAACTCGATCGCAGACATTCACACAAGGAAGAGCGGCTGTTCGGTGCGAACACTGTTCCCGGGATGGCGAGCACGTTTTCCGTACTACGTGTGAAAAGATTGGGTGCAAATCCCGTCTCAGAATCATTAGGGGTAAAGCCCCCAAGGTCAAAATTCGGGACCTACTAGGCGGAGGTGGGCCGCTCGACCGCAATGGCAAAACATTGCAAACCGCTCGACACCGACGACCTTCATCAGACCGTCGATGATAGATTGGGGTAAATAGAGCGACCAAGACGGTCAACTCGGTCGATGACCAGCAGTGCAAGGAGAAGGCACATGGACAATAGGGTAACCAGCCAATCCGCATCGGCCTCCACAAAACGTTGTGGTTGCAGTCGTCTTACTGGCTTGCGCCATCGGGGCGGCGCCTGGCGCGAGCCAGGCCGCTCAACAGTTTGACCTCGCAGCGGCTGTTGGATCGACGGTGTACGGCACTGGGTCGATAGCATTCGACAACGTTCCAGCCGATTGCCACCACTGCACAATGCCCAACTTCCTGGTAACTGCATTCACTTGGACGTGGTTGATTACTCTCTCGAGCTACACGTTGCCGGAGCCTTTTGGCTTAGCCTCGCTCTTTGATCCAAATCCCTTAATCAACATCTACTCAGATTCGGCTGCAACGGTCCTGGGATTTTCGCTGCAGGCCGCACCACCGATAGAGGCCGTGGACGCAGCCATAAATCATGGCGGCCCCGTGGTCGTATTCACTCAGCTGGAAAACTTTTCCGGCTTTGGCACCATTGATGGCACGGCAACGTTCACTCCGTGCTCCGCTGCGACGTGTGGAGAATTTGTGGGCACATGGCCGATCGACGGCGAGGAGATCGGCCTTCTGCCCCTAAAAGTGTCGCGCCATCTACCTGCGCCGGTACCCCTACCGTCACCGCTCTGGCTATTGACTGCCACGCTCACTGTGGCCGGCATCGGCTCTAGGTCAAGACTTCGGACGCACTCTACGTACTGACGCAGCAGTCCTTATTGGAAGCGCCGAAGTCGCCGAGGGTACTGATGCTGAGAGTGGCGATGCTGGCCTATACCGAGCGCAGATAGGGGGCTGCCGTCAGCCCGGTTTCGTAAGGCCCGGCAATTCTTCTTGTGGCGGCGCGGGGGCGAAGGATCTAAATACAGCGTCGCGGCTTTGGGGATGGCCGGGAACGTCCAGAAGGTAGCAAGCTATACGCGCAGCTCGCGGGCGGACTCGGGTCGAAATGAGCCGCCGCCACCTTTCAACGCAGTGGACTCTGTTCGGCCGTGGTTCAGGGATGTGACTTCCCGAGATCCCTGTTCACTGCAGGAACGCCCTGCTACTGAGCAACGGCAACCGTGGGATTGCCAATTTTCTTCGGCGCCGTTTCTTTCAAGAACAGGCTCACGACGGCACCGAGTCCAACGCCGGCGAGTGGCATCCACATGATGTTCGCGAGTCCGTAGTGCTGTGCGATAAATCCCGCAATGCTCGGCGCCATGCCACCGCCAAAGATCTCGCCTGCCGCGACCACGATACCTATCGCAGAAGAAATCAGGCCCACCGGGGCCGACTCTGTCGCGATCGGGCCGGTGATCAGTGCCACATTCCCGAGCGCGAAAAACGAAATAACAAA
>JAYWAC010000157.1:0-34911 GCA_043782755.1 Pseudomonadota bacterium
CTTGTTCATTTCAGGCATCTTCAGCGACAGCCTGAATCGCAAACTGGTCGATGTTGATTACTATATCGGCATGGGTGAAGCAGCCTATTGCTGTGTCTATGACTCCCTGCAGATAGATGCGCGCGCCGCCACCGTCAGCAGCGTGTTCGCCGAACTGAGCAGCAAATTTCCTCAGCTCGTCGATGTGTTGACGGAAATCAGCGAGATGAGCGGGCTCAAGTCACGCAGTGACCTGCTGCGTACCTATGAGCTGTGGCAGAAAACCGGCAGTGAACACGCACGCAAGCAATTGCGACGTGCCGGCATCGTGCCTTTTGTCAACCGTGCGCGTACCGCTCACTGAAGCGGCGTTACGCTCATGCTGCTCGCCACCCTGCAAGATCATCTGTCCTGCCTGTACGAGGCGCCCATCGAGCACAGGGTGGCTGACTATCTGGTGACCGACGCAAGGCTTGCACAGGCATTGGAAGATAGCGATCAAGAACATACCAACTGCGAACGTCTGCTGGTCAGGGAAGGCGACGATGCCCTGGATATCAGCTTGTATATCGACGCGCAGATCCTCTCTAATCTGACGGCGTGTAACCCCTACACCTGTCTCGACGAGCGCAATCTAAATGAATTCCTGATCGCGCTCGAAGGCGTCAGTCATTTTCACTATCTGGTCTGGAACGCGGTGCACGCTCGCCAGGTGACTCAACTCGAAATGGAGTTACAGGCGGAGGTCGACAAATACGTGACCGCCACGCTGCTATTACGCCAGCAGGGTGTGATCGATGACAGCGAGGCGTTTCACGAGCGCTTCTTCACGGCCGTGAGCTATGCGGTCGATGAAAACTGCACTAACGGCCAGCGCTATCGCGAGGCCAATCACTATGCCGCTAAATATTGTCGAGGCTTGAATCGTCGCTATCCTGCCCAACACGAGCAGCCGACGTTCATCAATGAGCTGCGACGCTTCTATCGTTTGTCACAGAATGAAAAAATTCGCTGCATAGAGCGGACCATGAACTGAGACCCCGCAGCAGCCGCAGCTCTTGCCTTAATCACCGATTTTCTTATGCAGATGTGGCATGGAAGTCGGGTCGCCGGCTTTCATGTAGCGCTGCTCGGCGCCGGTAGCGGTGACGTTCTCGTAGACGCCCTTGTCGCGTTTGACGAGCTTAGTGAAACCTTGGTTCTTGAGCGTTGAATTGCCGACCGGGATTGAGATGCCGTGCACGCCGAGCTTCTTGCGCACCGGCGTTTCGAAGTCGGTATCGCCCATCGACATCTGGGCGGCGAAACATAGTTCACCCCAGTTACGGATCGCGACCCGCATGGCGTGCCGCACGGTCACCACTTGGCCGTTTTCTTCACACAGGTATTCGTACACAGGCATCGCGCCACCTCCGCTCGTCGCTATCTCACTACTATGCTACGGCCGTTAGGCAGCGGGATTTCAGGCCGGCGATACACCTTAGAAGCGCGCGCTTGGTCACGACTTCATGCCTTGCTTCCACTGACCGGTATAGGCCACCTCCGCCAGCGACCTGCGTTCGCGTTTACCCGGATCCTTTTCTTCCACCCCGGCCGGCAGCAGGGCGGGATCGCCGAGATACCCAATAGCCATCACCGCCACCGCCTCATGATCCTCCGGCAGACCTAGCGTGCCGTGGGCGAGGCTTGCATCGAAGCCCGCCATCTGATGCACCAGCAGACCGCGGTGGGTCGCTTCGCAAAGCAAGTTGCCGACCGCCAGCCCAAGATCGTAGATGGCCCAGTGATTGGGTTTACCGTTGTGCGAAAAATTCTTGCGCACCGTATTCAACACCAGCACCGGTGCAGTGGCCGCCCACGCCTGGTTGACGGCCATGAGGCAGGACAGCAATTGTTGGTAGGAAGTATCGGTGTCACGACGAGTGACGAGGAAACTCCACGGCTGGTCGTTGTAGCAGGACGGCGCCCAGCGCGCGGCTTCGAACAGCGCGACCAGTTTGTCGGTCTCGACCGCGCGCGACGCAAAGGCGCGTGGGCTCCAACGTTGACTTAAGAGATCGAGAATAGCGGACATCCAAAACTCCTTGGTATGCGAACGCGTCTTTCATTGACGGCCGAGTAAAGCGCTGACGGCCGCATAAGTTGCAACGCAGTACGGCACGCAATAGGTCAAGCCTATCTTGGCGAATTCGAGTGGCCCGAGTGTGCCGGCGATAATGCGATCGCCATAGTTGATAATGACCAGAATGCTGCCTACCACCAAGGCTACCCGCAAAGAGCGCCGCACCGTGGCGGGTGCGAAAGCGATGGCGGCCCACGATGACATGCTGACTTCCTTGCGCGGAGCGTTCTGGCCAGTAAGCGCTTGCCTCAGTGCTGCGAGCGATCGAGCAGACGCTGATTGCCGGGTTTGCGTTCGGTCGGGCCGCTGAAGATTGCGCCCAAGGTACCGAAGAAGCTGTTGTCGGACTTGGCTTGGGTGGCGGGAGTGGTCTTGGCCTGCGGTGCGGTCACTGCCGCAGTCGCGTTGCCGCCGCTCTGCGCAAGGCACGATTTCCTGGCGGTCTCACGCACCAAGGCCACTTCCTGATCGCTCATCGGTTGCGCTGCACTGGCCTTCATTTCTGCCACCATCGCAACCGCATGCACATCGCAACTCGTGGCGAGCGAGGGTTCAGCGCGCGCGCCCTGCGTTGTACCGATGACGAGACCAGCCGTGACGACCAGTGCAAGCTTGCGACTTGTTTTCGAGTTGTGAATCACCATCGAACCTCTTGATTACTTCGGCACCCCATTTGGGCACAATGGCCGACATGGCCTGGCGTCGCTCACCCTGGAACCCGCCGCATCCGGTCATGCCCGACCGTGCGATCTTAACCGTGTTCACGGCACGACAATACCAGCAAGCCATCGTTATGCCGCCGCCATGATTGAGGTTAACGCCCTCAACTACGAATATCCGGGCCTGCGCGCCCTGAGCGATGTCAGCTTCACCATCGCCCCTGGCACGATCACTGCGTTGGTTGGCCCTAACGGCGCCGGCAAGACCACGCTGCTGCGCTGTCTGGCCGGCATGGAGCGGCCGCTCAGTGGTTCGATTCACGTCAATGGCATCGATGTCATCGAGGAACCGCGCCGGAGTCATCGATATCTCGGCTACTTGTCTGATTTCTTCGGTTTGTATGACAAGCTGACGGTGCGCCAATGCCTGAGCTATGTCGGCGCGGCCAATGGTCTCGCACCCCACACGCTGGCGCAGACCGTCACCGACACCGCCGCTGAGCTCGGCTTGCGCGATCGCCTTGAACAACGCGCCGGTGAGTTATCGCGTGGACTGCGTCAGCGCGTCGCTATCGCCCAGGCCATCATTCATGCACCGACCGTGGTGCTGCTCGACGAACCGGCTTCGGGACTCGATCCGGAAGCGCGATTTGCCCTCGGTGAATTGTTTCTCACCCTCCGTCAACGTGGCATGACGCTGCTGGTGTCCTCGCACATCCTGGCCGAACTGGAAGCCTATTCCACCCATATGCTGATCCTGCGCGGCGGCCGACTCATCGAACATCGTGGGTTGGCGAGTTCGGTCGAATCCGCCACCCACATGGAAGTGCAGGCCCTGGAAGGGCCAGAGGCGTTGGCTGCGGTGTTGCGTTCGCTGGCGAACATCAACGAACTTGCGCTTGACGGACAGACGGTGCGCTTTGCTCTTAAGGGCAAAGCACAGGAACGCGCCACGTTGTTACAGACGTTGCTGAGCTGCGGACTGCAGATCAGTCATTTCGCGGCAGTCACAGAGGATCTTCAGCAGTCCTACCTCCATTCTCTGACGCGCAAAGCCGGTGGGTGATGAATCCTGAACTACAACGCAATCTGTGGCTCGAGGTCACGCTCCATCGACTGGTATTGATCCCCGGCGTGATCTTCGCCAGCGCGACGCTGCTGCACGCCGCCGATCCCAGCGGCACGGCCATCAACAAGATGGCCATGATCGGCTTTCTGGTTGCGACCATGGTATGGGGCGCGCGCCAAGCCGCCAATAGCGTGCTGGAGGAAGCGCGTACGCGCACCTGGGACATTCAACGCATGTGTGCCTTGTCGCCGTGGCGTATGGCATGGGGCAAGCTGTTGGGCGCCACAACGATGTCCTGGTACGCGGGGCTGTGCTGTCTGCTGCTGTTTCTCGGCAGCGGCGGTTCCAGCTCTGCGCGTGACGGCGTGATGATGACCGTGATGGTGATCGCGGCAGCCCTGCTGGCCCACGCGCTGGCCTTGATCGGTGCGCTGGTCGGGCTGCATCGCGGCAACGGTCTGCAGTCACGCTTCGCCAATATGGTGGTGGTGGCGCTCTTGATGTTCATGCTGCCGAACGTGATGAACATCATTGATCCGCGCGGCACGGTGGTGTGGTACGAGATCTCAATCCAACGCTTGCCCTTCGGCACGATCACTGCCGTGTTGTTCGCGGCCTGGGCGGTACTCGGCGCCACACGCGCGATGAGCATGGAACTCAAGATCGGGACACGCCCCGCTGCGTGGCTGGTATTCAGCGTATTTGTCACGGTCTTCGCCGCCGGTTTCGCCGGTGTCGCCGCTACGCCGTCGCTGGCGCTGCTACGCTGCCTGTGCGCGACGCTGTGCCTGACCGCCATTGTGCAGAGTTATATCGCGGCCTTCGCCTATCCCAGCGACCCGGTGCAACTACGCCGCAGCGAGCGCGCCTTCGCCATGCAACGCTATCGACGCGCGCTGGAAGAGCTGCCGTTATGGCTGGTGTCGGCGGCCCTGGCGCTGGCCATCGCCTTACTCGCAGCAACGCTCGGATCAGCGCCCGAGATCAGCAATCAACGACTCAACAATCTCGGTCCGGTGAGCCTCGCCGCCGCACTCATGATGTTGCGCGACCTTGCGCTATTGAGCTATGTCGGCATGAAAGTTCGTCGCGGCGTGCCGGAAGCGACCACGCTCATCTACATCGGCATGCTGGACGGCCTGTTACCGGCACTGCTGCCGCGCATCGGGCTGGGGTCTCTGACGCCCCTGTTCTGGCCGCCTTTCTTCACCGCGCCGCTGACCGCCATCTCCGTCTTGAGTCTGCATTGCGCGGTGGCGCTGTTCCTCGCCCTGCACACCTACCGCCGCCTGCAAATCGGCCTCAATGAAACAGGCGGTGGATGATACGGAAGCCAGCGATATAAGTGCCGCTGGCGGCGCCCAAAGAACTCAGGAAGAACACCAGGAAAGTTCGCGCCACGCGATTGTGTCGCCAGCCCGACACCGACTGGGTGTCCTTGCGCAGCTTCTTGAAATCGGCCACGGTGGGTTTGCGTATCCAAGCCTCGACCGGCGCGGTCACCATGCCGATACCGATAGCCGGATGGAGTGTCGTCAGTGGCGCGCCGAGGAAGGCGCTGATGATGGTCAACACGTGCCCGCCCGCGATCAGCGTGCCCAGCGCTGACAATCCGCCCGTGATGAAGATCCACTGCAGCACCAACGACCAGCCCAACTCCGGGCTGCGCATGAAGCCGATCACGAAGCCGACCACGAACAGCAGCACCAGCAAGGTCGGAATATGCTTCACCCAGCGCGACCCCGCCGGCACCGTCTCCAGCTCACGCAGTCGCGTGGCGCGCACGGCAATGCCTTCTTGCAGGTAACGGCGTATCCCCTGCAAATGCCCGGCGCCGACCACCGCCAGCACGCGCTTCGCGCCACCCTCCGCGATGTTGAGCAGATGGGCGGCCATGTACTCGTCACGCTCGTCAATCAGCGGCTGATAGATCTGCGGCGCGCTGTCGGCGAACTGCGCGAAAGTACTCTCCAGCAGATCGCCTTCCTTGAGCGCTTCGATTTCTGACTCGGGGATCTCGTCATCGACGATGATGCTGGCGAACAGGCCCGAAAACAGATACATGCGCTTGTACCAGGGCACGTTGCGGTAGATACGGCGCAAGGTAGTGCCGATGTCGCGGTCGATGAGGTGCAACTTGAGTGAGTGGGCACGCGCACCTTCGATGGCGGCGCGCATCTCGGCGCCCGGTTCGATGCCGAACTGCTCGGCGATGCGTTGCTGGAAGGCGGCCATCGCCAGCATCGCGGTGATCATCGGCACCTTGCCGCTGCGTATCACCTCGAACAAATCCATGCGCTCGAGGGTATCGGGGTCGACTATGCCGCGATGGCGGTTGACGCACAGCTCAATGGCGATTTCGTCATAGTCGCCGCTGTCGATCTCGCGCGCGACAGCCTCGGCGCTGGCGCGCGAGACGTGGGCGGTACCGAGCAGGCGCACGGTGGTGCCGCCGAGGACGATGTCGACATGCGGCTCGGCCGCGTCTTGCGCTGTCATATTTCCGGTGCTCCGAGCGCGGCGACGGCGAACCCGTTGCGCAACCAGTTGCGCCCAAGCAGAAGCATGTCGCCGGCGTTACTACGGTCATTGAGATTGGTCAGCACGCGGTAATCCTTGCCGCGAAACTGGACGGTAAGGTAAACGTGGTAGCGAATCTCGCGACAATCGGCGCTGCGTATGCCGCGCACCTGGACGATACGCGCCGTGAGTGGATGACGCTCACCGCGATCGTTGATCAACACGAAGCTGATCATCTTGCCGATATCGCGGCCGGACGGCGGCCCGTCGCTGCCCAACACCTTGAGCTCATGGGCATTGATCGATGACACCACGGCACCGGTATCGAGCCGCGCCTGAAAGGCCTGCCCCGACTCGGCGATGGTGACGGGGATGACCGCCGGCAAGGTGTCATGACTCGCCCAATGCTGGCCCGCCACGAAGCCGCCGGCCGCACCCAAGGCCAGGCAGAGCAACACGCCGCTCAGGATCTTGCGCAACGACTTAGGCTGCGCCACGCGCCAACCGCTTTGTGGGATTCGACATGGCTATGATTGTAAGCGGGTTCAGCGCGGCACCGCGACGCAGGCCACCGGCGGATGATTCAGTCGTGATTCAGTCCAGCAAGCCTAGCCTGCGCCCACTGCATCCAGGAGCACCGGCCATGCCCAAGCCTTATACTCTCGCGGCAGGCGCCGCCTTCACTCTCGGTGTCAACGGCGTGACCTTCGCCTATAGTGGCGACTTCGAGATGGGCAATGCCGCCCCGCCGATCATGATGCAGTTCGATGCAGGACACAGCACCTCCGCGCCGCAGGAAACGCCGGCTACGCCATCGCGCTCCGCGATGACCGACGACAAACTGACCCAAGCCGGCGCCCCCAAATACACCGAGCCCAAACATGCGCGCGACGAATTCCAGCGTTATTTCGATCGCCACTATCGCGCTCACCTGGTGCTTGACGCCTCTGCCCATCGCTTCTTTGAAATCGAATGAGTTTTTAAGGTCCCGATAAAAACCCAAAGCGGTGCGCCGAGGCGCGCATTCGCTTAAAATTCGACCTGACCCGCGCGCTCCCCGCTCGGCGCGCTCATAAGAAAGCACCCGCTTGAACAAGCTCAATCAGAGACAACGCGAGGCCGTACGCCACATCGACGGCCCGCTGCTGGTATTGGCCGGCGCCGGCAGCGGCAAGACCGGCGTCATCGCCCACAAGATCGAATACCTTATCAAGCAGTGTGAAGTACCACCGGAACGTATCTCGGCCATCACCTTCACCAACAAGGCCGCACGCGAAATGCGCGAACGTGTAAGCAGCCTGTTACCACGTAAAGCGAAAGGCCCGTGGATATCAACCTTCCACACGCTGGGTTTGCGCATCTTGCGTGCCGAATGCGCGCTGCTCGGCTATCGCCCCGGCTTTTCCATTCTCGACTCGGGCGACTGCGCCAACCTGCTGGCCGATCTCATGCGCCGCGATCAGCCCGGCAGCGCTATCTCGGTCGGCGAGATCCAACACCTCATCTCCGGCTGGAAATACGCTCTCATTGCGCCGGACAAGGTCGTGGCGACGGATTTCACGCCCGCCCACAAACTCGCACTACGCTGCTACGGTCCCTATTGCGAGGCGCTGCGCGCCTTCAACGCGGTAGACTTCGACGACTTGATCATTGCACCTGTCGGCCTGCTGCGGACCAACGACGAAGTATTGGAACGCTGGCGTGAGCGCATCGACTATCTGTTGGTCGACGAATACCAGGACACCAATCTCTCGCAGTACGAGCTGGTGCGTCTGCTGGCTGGCGGCCACCAGCGCCTGACGGTGGTGGGCGACGACGATCAGTCGATCTATGCTTGGCGCGGCGCGCGCCCCGAAAATATGCTCCAGCTGGCCGAGGATTTCCCCGCGCTCAAGGTCGTCAAACTCGAACAGAACTATCGTTGCAGCGGCATCATCCTCAAAGCCGCCAACAATCTGATCGCCAACAACCCACACCTCTATCCGAAGACCTTGTGGTGCGATCACGGCTTCGGCGACAAGATTCGTGTCGTGAGTCGCGCCAGCGAACACGACGAAGTCGAGTGGTTGGCCAACGACATTCTCCATCGCCGCCTGGTGCATAGCCTGCGTTATGTTGATTTCGCGGTGCTGATGCGCAGCAATCACCAGGCGCGTTTGTTCGAACACGCTTTCCGTGAACGCGCCATTCCTTACGTGGTGTCCGGTGGCCGCTCGTTTTTTGACTTTACCGAGATCAAGGATTGCGTCTGCTATCTGCGCCTGATTGCCAACCCGAGTGACAACAACGCCCTGCTGCGCGTCATCAACACGCCGCGCCGCGCTATCGGTCCGGCGACGGTCAAGATACTGGTCGAGGTCGCGGCGAACGGCAACGCCACGCTGGCCGACGCGGCACTCGACGCCGAATTCGCCGCACGCGTTTCACCGCTGACCTTGAAACGCACGCGCGCCTTCGTCGATTGGCTGCACGATTTTCAACGGCTGCACGCCGAGAGCCCGCCGCCTGAGGCCTTCGCCCAACTGCTGGCTGATGTCGGTTACGACGACTGGCTGGAACAGACAGCCGAAACCCCGGCCGATGCCGAGCGCAAGCGCAACAACGTCGCGGAGCTCTCGAAATGGATCAAACGCATCCACGAGGCCGAGGAATCACGCACTACGGCCGACGTGGTGGCGGCCCTGACTTTGTTCGACATCGCCGATCGCAAGGAGGAGGATAAAGATGTCGACGCGGTGGCCTTGACCACCCTGCACGCGGCCAAGGGCCTGGAATATCCTCATGTCTACTTGGCGGGCTTCGAAGAAAACCTGCTGCCCCATCGCAACGCCATCGCGCTCGACACCATCGACGAAGAGCGACGGCTGGCCTATGTGGGCATCACCCGCGCCCAGCGCACGCTCTCGTTAAGCTTCTGCCGTTCGCGTAAACGCTTCGGCCAGACCGAGACCGTCGAGCCCAGCCGTTTCCTGGCTGAACTGCCGCAGGACGAATTGTCGTGGGACGGCGTGCCGATGGATGTCGGTGCCAATCGCGTCGCCGGGCGCGGCACCCTGGACAGCTTAAAGCGCATGCTGAAGACCTGAGACGCGAGTCGCGTACTGTCACCGACAGGAGACAATGCGGCGACATGGGCGGCTGCATGGGTCTCCGGCAAGTGCCCGAGCCACTTAACGGCGGCAAGTCAAAACAAATGCTTAGCTTGCTAGCAAGCGTAGCTCATCGCACTGGCACACATTCTGCCCTACAGAAAATGTAAAGCGAGAATGACCATGACCGACCACAACAGAATTATCACCGCCCGGCCGCCCGGCTCGAGCTGCGCACCCGCCACGCGACGCCTGATCGAGGGCTATGCTGCGGAGATCGCCGCGCGCCGCGAGCAGCTGCTCGACGACCATGCCCTGTACAGCATCAAGCTCAACGATTTACGCGAACTCGACCCTGCGAACTTCACCGGTTTAAGCAAACTCTATCGCGCCCACTTGAGTCAGATCGAGCTGTTGCTGAAGGAATTCGATCGACCCGCCAACGCCACTTAAGGCGCGCGGCGAAACCACTTTCAAGCGTAGTTCCCTGCGCTCGGTGGCTAGTGCCCGCTCTTCGGAGCGGGCTTGCTCCTTCCCGATCGCCCGCGCCTCGCCAATAGCGCCTCGTGATCGCCCTGCTCCGTAAGCTAGCCCGCTTCCAGCACGAACACTCTTGAAGTGCGCTTGGATACAGCGAACATCGATGGCACGTAATGCCAGAAGTAATGCCTGGGTTCGCTCGTCACTCGGCGTGGTCATCACCGCCGCCGAAGGTGGTAGCCATGATAGCCATCTCGATCGAGCGGCGAGGTATCGCGCTAGGACTCGGCCTCAATCGCCGCCGGCTCGTTCAGGAACCACGCCCGTGCGTCGGTCCCGCTCTCGGGCGCGGCCGCACCCAGGGCGCGGAAGCCAAATAATTGCGGATCGGCGAGATGAGAAGGCACCACCGACTGCAGGCTGCGGAAAATGTTCTCCACGCGGCCAGGATATTCCCTATCCCAGGCGGCGAGCATGGCTTTGATCTTAACCCGCTGCAGATGCTCCTGACCGCCGCACAGATTGCAGGGAATGATGGGAAAGCCGCGTGCATCGGCGTAACGCGCGATGTCGCCCTCGGCGCAGTAGGCCAGCGGTCTGATCACCACGTGGCGACCGTCATCGCTGAGCAGTTTAGGCGGCATGGCTTTCAACTTGGCGCCGAAGAACATGTTGAGGAACAAGGTCTCGACAATGTCATCGCGATGATGACCGAGCGCAATCTTGGTCATGCCGTGTGCGGCGGCAAAAGTATAGAGAATGCCACGGCGCAGACGGGAGCATAGGCCACACATGGTGTTGCCTTCCGGCACCACGCGCTTGACCACGCTGTAGGTGTCCTGCTCGATGATGTGATATTCGATGCCGAGCGCACGCAGGTAGTCGGCCATGATGGCCGGCGGATAACCGGGCTGCTTCTGATCGAGATGCACCGCCACCAGATCGAAACTGATCGGCGCGCGCTCGCGCAGACGCTGCAGGATCTCGAGCAGGGTGTAGGAATCCTTGCCGCCCGACAGGCAGACCATCACGCGGTCGCCTTCCTCGACCATGTTGAAGTCGACAATCGCTCGCCCGACATGGCGCCGCAGGCGCTGCTGCAGAATGCCGGCCTCGTGACGCAACTTGCGTGGATCAGCGCTACTCATGCCAGGACTCGCGGATGGAAACTCATGCAGTAATCCTGCGATTGGCGGTTGACCGATACCGCGCGGCTGGCGCGCGGCGTGGCCATTCACGATATCAGGGCAAGCTCAGGCGACGCTTTGAAACGCTTCTTGGGCGACCACGCCGCGCTTGAACTGGCTGCTTTCGACGCGGCCAGGCAGAAAGGCTTCTTGCAGGACAGGCAGCGTCATTTGCGGATCGCAGTCGCCACACATGAACACGTCGATCGCGGCATAACCGCGCTCCGGCCAGGTGTGGATACTGATGTGGCTTTCCGCCAGGATGGTGACGCCACTCACGCCCATGCCTTCACCAAAGGGATGGTAGTAGGAATACAGCACCGTCGCACCGGCGGTACGCGCGGCTTTTTCCAACGCACGTTCGATGAAGGTCGCGTCGGCAAGATGCGTCGCATCCCACATCTCGACCAACAGATGATCGCCTGCGTAATGCATACCCCGACTGTCGGTCTTGAAATGATCCGGAGGATTGTTCATGACTTGCTCCCTTCCACCAACTCGTTGATCCAGCGCGGCAGTACGAAACTGGCCGCGTGCACTTCCGGCGAGTACTGCCGCGTCTCACCTGTCAGGGCCGTGAAACGCTCATGCAACTTCTCGAGATCCGGCTTCAGCACATCCGCATGCCGACCGGCGAGCCCTAAGGTCATGTTGCCGCCGTAATACGTCGGCACAGCAGCGAGATAAACGCCTGCGTGCAGACCCAGATTGCGTAACGCCGCGACCGAAAGGGCCGCCTCGTCGCGTTGAAAGAACACCACGCCGTCCTGCGCGCTGAGCGCCCCCTGCGGCGACAGCGAGTCGCGACACAGACGGTAGAACTCGTCCGAGTACAAAGCCTCGGCCATGCCTATCGGGTCGGTCGAATCGACGATGATGGCGTCGTATTCACCGCGATGTTCCTTCATGTACTTGAACGCATCCTCGATGACCAGGCTCACGCGCGGGTCATCGAAAGCACGACCACCATCGTTCAGACTCGGCAGGTGCTCACGCGAGGACTCAATGACCTTGATGTCGATCTCGACGAGATCAACATGTTCGATCGGATGCTTGAGTGCTTCACGCAGGCAGCCGCCGTCACCGCCGCCCACGATCATCACCTTGCGTGGCGCCGGCACCGCGAACAACGGCACATGCACCAACATCTCGTGATAGATGAATTCGTCGGCTTCGGTGGTCTGGACGATCCCGTCGAGCACCAACACGCGCCCGAGTACGGGCGCGCGGTAGATGGCTATCGACTGGAACGGCGTTTGCGTCTGATACAGGATTTCATCGTAATGAAAGCCTTGGAAAGCCTGACCGGGGTACAGGCTTTCGACGAACTGCCCCGCCACCCTCAACTCGCCTTTTTCAGGGCGGCTGGGAAGCGGCCGCGTTCAAGCACATGCTGCTCGATGACTTCGGGTTCGAAGTACTCGCGGCACACCTTGACGGCGTCTTCGTTATCAAACGTCTTGCACGAGAAAATGTCGATGTAGACCTGACCGAGATTCTCCGCGAAATGCGCGCAGATGTTGGATGTCTCGATCAGCTGCAACAGCGTGTATCCGGCCGCATCGAAAGAATGCGTCGCGAAATGTTCGAGCTGCGGCTCGCCGTAGGCTTTCATCTTGATGGCATCGACCAGTTCCCTCACCCAGGCACGCAGATGATCTGCGTCGATGAGGCGGTCGCGCGGGCAACCCGCTAAGTCGAGAATGAGGTGTTGACCCCAGATTGGCTGATGTTCAGACATCGCATAAAACCCCCACCCAGTAAGGTAGTAAGTTCCGTAGGGCACGAAGCTCTACGCCCAGTCGGTCCGGGCTTAAGCCACCGGACCAGGCCGAGGTCATGAAACGGCTTGGTTCACCTCCTAAAAGCTCGAATTACGCCGCCAGTCACACACGGAGACGCGACTTTAAGGCCTGCGACGAATAATGCAAGATTTTTTTCCCCCTGAGCTGTCACCGCTCAAAGATTGAGCAGCGCGCGCGCATGCTTGAGCGTGGCCGCGAGACGTTGCGCCCACGCTTGTTGACCGGCTGGCTGCGTGATCAAATCCTGTCGAATCTCGAACAACACATTGGGCAGGCCGCGTGTGATCGCATGAGCCGGGATGCCCTGATCCTTCTCGTCGATGCGATAAGGCTCGTTGTCGCCGATACAGAAATCACCGTGTGTGCGCAGGAATTCGAGTACCGGCTCGGCCACACGACGGTCTGCGCCCGATAACACACCCAACTGCCAGGGCCGCGCGCGGCCGAGATAGACCGGCGTGAAACTATGCACGGCGATATAGATCGTGGCGCGCCCTTGCGCCGCACGCGCATCGAGCAGCTCACGCAATGTGTCGTGATAGGGCCGATAGATACGCTCGCGCCTCTCGTCGCGTTCCATTTGTGTGAGTGCCCGGTTGCCGGGGATGTCAGTCGCCTCGCTGCGCGCAGTGAAGAGTTCGTCGCTGTCCGGCGGTCGGTTGCAGTCGATGACCAGACGCGAGTAACGCTGACCGACCAGTTCACCGTCGAGCAGAATAGCCAGTGCGCGGGCGACGCCCAGCGCGCCGATGTCCCAGGCGATGTGGCGCTGGCGATCGGTGGCTGACACACCGAGGTCACCCAGGCCGCAGGGCAAGAGATTGCCGGCGTGATCGCAGGTGATAAGGAAGGGCGAGGCGGCACCCATTCGCTCGTGGATGACCGGCGGAGGTTCGTCGACCGCCAGCAATGTGCTCATGACCGACTAGCCTGCGCTGGATTCATTGCGTGTCCCCGCTGCTGTATTCAAGCGTGGCGAGTATAGAGCGCCCCGCGTGGTGACCATGTACGAGGGACCGACGAGATCACGGCCCCGCGTCGCGACCCGGCCAGGAATACTGTTCATTCGATCGCTTGCCAAACTTTCTTTATATGCATTATATTGCACGCTCCCTCCAGAAATTTCATGCATTATTTTGCGAGACAGATTCAACGCCGATGACGCCCACGCCCCATCTCGCCGCCAGTTCGGACTACCTGCGCCTGCTCGGCGAGCGGGTGCGCCGCGTGCGCGCTCAGCGCGGTATGTCGCGCCGTATCCTCGCCCAGGCCTCGGGTGTTTCGGAGCGCTACCTGGCCCAGCTCGAGAGCGGCAAGGGCAATGCTTCCATCCTGGTCTTGAAGGCGGTCGCCGAGGCCATGCACATCGCCCTCGACGACCTGGTCGACCTCATGGCTGAGCAGTCGCCGGCCTACCTCTTGTTAAGAGAACGTCTGCGCGGGGCGAGCGCCGCGCAGCTCAGCCGCTGGACCGCGTTGTTACGTGGCGGCGAACGACAAACGCCCCGCCATCCCAATCACATTGCACTCATCGGTCTGCGTGGCGCTGGCAAGAGCACCTTAGGAGCAGCACTCGCCAAGCGCCTCGGTCTGCCCTTCGTCGAACTCGGCCAAGAAATCGAACGCGCGGCCGGCATGGCTACCAGCGAAATCTTCGCCCAGGGCGGGCAGCTCACTTATCGCAACCTCGAACGCCAGGCCTTGAGTGCAACTCTCGTGCGCCACAGCCGCGCGGTGATTGCGACTGGCGGCAGCCTGGTCTCTGAGCCCGAGACCTTTGAGCTTTTGCTTGAATCCTGCTTCACGGTGTGGATCAAGGCCACGCCGCGCCAACACATGGAGCGCGTCATCGCTCAGGGCGATCATCGACCGATGGCTGATCACCGTCATGCGATGGCCGATCTGAAACGCATTCTTACTGAACGCGCCGCCCTCTACGGCCGCGCCGACGCGACCGTCGATACCAGTTCCGTCGACGTCCAGACCACCCTGCGCAATCTGTTCGTCCTCGAGCCGGTGCGCGCCCTGCACAAGCCCCAGGAGGCACTCGCCTGATGAGCAGTTCCGATCATGTCGCGACGCCGCTCGGCGTCATTGATTTTCGCACCGAGCCCTCGCGCTACCATCACTGGCAGCTCGAGATAGACGGCCACGTCGCCTGGCTGGGCCTGGCGGTGAATGAACAGGCCACCATCGGCACGGGCTATGAGCTCAAGCTTAATTCCTACGATCTCGGCGTCGACATCGAACTGCACGACGCCGTGCAGCGCCTGCGCTTCGAACATCCCGAAGTCGGCTGCGTGGTGGTGCATTCCAAGAACGAGCGGGTGTTCTGCGCCGGCGCCAACATCAAAATGCTGGGCCGCGCGACTCACGGTCACAAGGTCAACTTCTGCAAGTTCACCAATGAAACGCGCAATGGCATCGAAGACGCCACCCACCACTCCGGGCAGTTCTATCTGGCGGCGGTAAAGGGTTCCTGCGCCGGTGGCGGCTATGAGCTGGCGCTGGCCTGCGACGAGATCGTGATGGCCGATGACGGCGCGAGCGCGGTCTCGCTGCCGGAACTGCCGCTGCTCGCGGTGCTGCCCGGCACCGGTGGCCTCACGCGCCTGGTCGACAAACGCCACGTGCGCCGCGATCGCGCCGATTTCTTCTGCACCGTCGAGGAGGGCATACGCGGCAAGCGCGCGGTGGACTGGAATCTGGTCGACGCTGTGGTGCCGGCTTCTTCCTTTGATGAGGACGTGCGCGCCCGTGCCGCCGCCCACGCCGCGCGCTCGGATCGGCCAGGCCATGCCGACGGCATCGCACTGACACCACTCGCGCGCCGCATCGAGGTGGATAGCATCGACTACAGCCATCTGTCGATCAGCATCGATCGCGAACTGCGCGCCGCGACCTTCACCTTGAAGGCACCCGTCACGCCCGTGCCGACCGCGATGGATGCCATCCTCGCCGAGGGCGCGCATTTCTGGCCGCTCGCCATCATGCGTGAAATCGACGACGCCATTCTGCATCTGCGCTTCAACGAAGAAGAAATCGGCACCTGGATCTTCAAGAGCGAAGGCGATGCGCAGGCGGTGCTGGCCGCCGACGAAGTGCTGGAGAACAACGCCGATCACTGGTTTATCCGTGAAGTGCTGCTGTTCACGCGCCGCGTCTTAAAGCGCATCGATGTCTCGGCGCGCAGCCTCATTGCCGCCGTCGAACCGGGCAGTTGTTTCGCCGGCACCTTGCTCGAATTCGTGCTGGCCGCCGATCAGAGCTACATGCTGTCTGGCCAGTTCGAAGATGACGAAGCACCACCGGCCGCGCTCGTGCTGAACGCGTTCAATTTCGGTCGTTACCCGATGGTGACCGGCATCACCCGCATTGAATCACGCTTTCAGAACAACGACGCCGGCATCGCGACCTTGGCGCAAAACATCGGCAAGCCGCTAGCAGCATCAAGCGCCGACGAACTGGGTCTGGTGACCTTCACCCCTGACGACATCGACTGGCAAGACGAGCTGCGCATCGTCATCGAAGCGCGCGCCGGCTTCTCGCCCGACGCCCTGACCGGCATGGAAGCGAGCCTGCGTTTTCCCGGCCCCGAGACCATGGAATCGAAAATCTTCTCGCGCCTGTCGGCCTGGCAGAACTGGATCTTCCAGCGCCCGAATGCCGTTGGCGAGAACGGCGCGCTGGTGTTGTACGGCACCGGCAAGCGCCCGCAGTTTCAGAAACGCCGCGTCTAACACGCACAAACAAGGACAAGCCCATGAGCAACGTCGATTACAGCGAACTGATCCCGAACAATATCGACCTCGCGGCCGATCGCAAATTGAAGCGCGCACTCGAATCCTGGCACCCGAAATTCATGGATTGGTGGACCCAGCATGGCCCGCTCCAGTATCAGGACAAAGAGGTCTATCTACGCACCGCGATCAGCGTCGACAAGCAGGGCTGGGCGCATTTCGATCACGTCAAGATGCCCGATTACCGCTGGGGCATTTTCCTCGCCGAGAACGATGCCGAGCATCGCGTGATCAATTTTGGCGATCACAAAGGCGAACCCGTGTGGAAGGATGTGCCCGGTGAATACCGTGGCCCGCTGCGTCGCCTGATCGTCACACAAGGCGACACTGAGCCGGCCTCGGTCGAACAGCAGCGCCGCCTGGCCGCCACCGCGCCGTCGCTCATCGACATGCGCAACCTGTTCCAGGTCAACGTCGAGGAAGCACGCCACCTGTGGGCGATGGTTTATCTGTTGATGGCGCACTTCGGCCGCGACGGCCGCGAGGAAGCGGAAGAACTGTTGCAGCGTCGCTCGGGCGACCCAGACAAACCGCGCATTCTCGGCGCCTTCAACGAGCGCACGCCTGACTGGCTCTCGTTCTTCATGTTCACCTTCTTCACCGACAGAGACGGCAAGTATCAGCTTGCGTCATTGGCCGAATCGGCCTTCGATCCGCTGGCCCGCACCTGTCAGTTCATGCTGACCGAAGAGGCGCACCATATGTATGTCGGCGAGACCGGTGTGGCGCGCGTCATTCAGAAGGCCTGCGACGTGATGCGCGAACACAAGACCGACGACGTGCGCAAGTTTGGCGCTATCGATCTGCCGACCATGCAGAAGTATGTGAACTTCCACTTCAGCGTGTCGGAAGACTTGTTCGGCTCCGAGATCTCGACCAATGCGGCCAACTACTACACCCAGGGTCTGAAGGGTCGTTATCTCGAATCGCGCATCAAGGACGACCACCAGTTGAAGTCCGATCCTTACGGCATCACGCAGTGGCGTGACGGTGCGATTTCTCAAGCAGAAGTGCCGGCCCTGACCGCCATCAACGAACGCCTGCGCGACGACTACATCGTCGACTGCCAGCGCGGCGTCGACAGATGGAACAAACTGATTGCCGAAGCGGGCATAGCTTTCACCATCAAGCTGCCCCATCGCGCTTTCCATCGTGCCATTGGCCAGTTCGCCAATGTGCCGGTGACACCCGATGGCACGGTGATCGATGCGGCGACGTTGGCCGCGCGCCAGGATGAGTGGCTACCGAACCAGGCGGATCACGAGTACGTGCAGTCCCTCATGGAGCAGGTTGTCGAGCCGGGACGTTACGCACGCTGGATTGCGCCGCCGCGGCTGGGCATCAATAATCAGCCCATCGATTTTCCTTACGTACGCATGTAAACCATGGGCACTGTCTACGCTACCGATCGCGAGGGCGAGCTGCATACGCTGCCTGCCCGTCGCGGCATCACTCTGATGGAAATCCTGCGCAACGCCAATCTGCCGGTCGAGGCGATCTGCGGCGGGCAGTGCATTTGTTCGACCTGTCATATCTATGTCGACGAGAACTGGGCCGCGCGTCTCAAACCGCGCAGCGAGGCCGAACAGGTCATGGTCGAGGATACCGGCCATTTTCAAGCCAATTCACGGCTCGCCTGCCAGGTCGATTACGACGACGGTCTCGACGGTCTGCAAGTAACCCTCGCGCCCGAGTTCTGATGTTTCCAACCATCACCCGCGCGCCAGTGTCTGTGATCGGCGCGGCACAACGATGTTGAGCCGCGCCGATCACAGCGTCTCGCCACCGCACATCGAGATCCCGCGCGAATACAATGCCGCCTGGGATCTGATTGCGCGCAATCTCGGTCCCGATACAGGGACGCGCATTGCCTATATCGACGATCATGGTGCCCACAGCTTCGATGATCTGAACGACGCCAGCGCGCGCGTTGCCGCAGTGTTGAAAGCTGCGGGACTGCACGCCGAGCAGCGCGTGCTCGTGTGCATGCACGACAGCTTTCTATGGCCGGCCACGTTCTTAGGCGCGATCCGCGCCGGCATCGTACCGGTGCCGGTCAACACCCTGCTGACAGGCGCGGACTACGCGTGGATGCTGGCCGACAGTCGCGCAAGCGTCGCCATCGTCTCGGCACCGCTAGTGCCGCTTTTCGAGCCCTTGTTGCGCAGCGTGCCGGGCTTTCGGCGCTTGATCGTAGCGAGCGGCGATGTGCCGGGCTATGACCGTCTGGAAGACTGGCTGGCGATCGTCGCCCCCGCACACGAGATCGAGCCGACCCTGGCCGACGAGGCCTGCTTCTGGCTCTATTCCTCGGGCTCTACCGGTGCGCCCAAAGGCACCGTGCATGTGCATTCAAGCCTGATTTACACCGCAGAACTCTATGCGCGCCCGATACTCGGCATCGAGGCGCAAGACACGGTGTTCTCCGCCGCCAAACTGTTCTTCGCCTACGGCCTCGGCAATGCGCTGAGCTTTCCCTTGAGCGTCGGCGCGTGCACGGTGTTGATGGCCGAGAGGCCGACACCGGAGGCAGTGTTCAAGCGCCTGCACGACCATCGCCCGACGATTTTCTGCGGCGTACCTACGCTCTATGCGAGCCTGCTGGCGAGCTCGAACCTGCCGCCTGCGGATGCCTTGCGCTTGCGGCGCTGCACCTCGGCTGGCGAAGCGCTGCCGGCCGACATCGGCACGCGCTGGCAACGTCATTTCGGCCTCGACATTCTCGACGGCATCGGCTCGACCGAGATGCTGCATATCTTCCTCTCCAATCGCTGCGGCGCGGTACGTTACGGCACCACCGGCCACCCGTTGCCAGGCTATGAAACGCGTATCGTCGACGACGACGGCCAAGTGGTCGCGCCGGGCGACATCGGCGAATTGCAGGTCAGCGGCCCGACTGCGGCCAGCATGTACTGGCACAATCGCGCCAAGAGCCGCGCGACCTTCATGGGCCAGTGGACCCGTACCGGCGATAAATACCGTGTCGATGAGGACGGCTATTACGTCTACTGCGGACGCAGCGACGACATGCTCAAGGTCGGCGGCATCTATGTCTCGCCGAGCGAAGTCGAGAGCGCGCTCATCGAGCACCCGGCGGTACTGGAAGCAGCGGTAGTCGGGCGAGCCGACGACGAGCACCTGATCAAACCCGCCGCCTATGTGGTGCTGAACGCCGGCTTCGCCGCCGACGCCGCGCTGGCCGATACACTTAAACAGCACGTGCGCGCGCGGCTGGCTCACTACAAATACCCGCGCTGGATAGAATTCCTGCCTGAACTACCGAAAACCGCGACCGGCAAAATCCAACGTTTCAAGCTGCGCGAGTCCTGAACAGCCGGCCATGCGCAGACCCGCCGAGACTGCGAGGAGCGAGGCTTGTACGCAGCTCGGGGCGGGCACACAATAGCCCGCCGGCGCGTGCCCAGACCTGCACCGCATGCGGCTTCGATGAGGGATCGAAGCCGCCCACAGCCAACGGTGAAGAAAAGTCAAATCACGTTAACGACTGTTAGCGCGCGACGCAGCGGCCGTCGCGGCACGGACCGATTCGCTAGGATCGGACGCACAATAAGAACTGTATCGCTACAACAACGAATGCTACGCGCACCCGCTATCCTCATCGCTGATTGCAGCGTGAGCGACACCGAGCTTGCCGAACTGCTGCTCAGGCGCACGTTTCCCTATGCCTCTATCCGTGTCGCGAATGACGCGGTGTGCTTTGCCGAAGCCCTGACCGAACAAGCCCCACATGTCGCCATCGTCGCGCCCAAACTGAACTGGGCGGCGAGCGACAAACTGATCGCGCTGCTGCGACGCCATGACCCCACCATGCGCGTCATCCTGTTCGGCCACGAGGCCGACATCCTTGAGCATGGCTTGAGTCCCGGCATGGCGATCGACGGCATCGCACGCAAGAGCAGCGCCGGCTATCTGGCGCTGGCGGGCATTGTGTCCGAAGTGATCGGCCGTGGTGTCGGACATAGCGACCAGCCCATGCCCGCGACACCCTCAGTGCCACGCAGCGTGGCACTCGCCCACCTGCCGCAGCCCGCCTTTGTGCTGGCCGACGACGGCACCCTCGCCGATTGCAACGACGCCTTGACGCACTGTCTGGACCTGGGTCGTGCGCGTCTACTCGCCAGTCCCTTGGAACAACTGCTGGCCGACGGCGAGAGTCTCGCGCTCTGGCATGGCTTCCGCGCGCGCCATGACGATGGCGAGGTCACAGTCAAGTTGCGCGGTCATGGTGAACGCTACGCCCAGGCCGTGGTGCGACGAGTGAGCAGCGCGCCGGCCGGCGAGCGCTATCTGGGCTGCGCCATGCGGCAGCCCGTGGCTGAGCCGATAGCAAACGTCTCGCCGGCCACCACTAGCGCACTCAACGGCTCGGAACCCGCAGCCCAAGAAATGCGTGATATCGCGCTGGTGTTCTCCCACGACTTGAAAGAACCGGTGCAACAGATAGCGCGCCTCGCTCAGCGCGGTGAGGAAGGCGCCGACGCCGTCGCCCGCAGCCGCGCCATTACGCAGATCCAGGAGTGCGCGCAGCGCGCCAGTGGCATGCTCGACAGCATGCTCGAATACCTCGCGGTGTCGGCCCGCGACTCCTCACCGGTCACGGTCGATCTGAATCTCAGTTTCGAGCAGGCCTGTGACAATCTACGCATGCTGATCGACGAAGCTGATGCCCAGCTGAGCGCCGACCACCTGCCCGCCATCGGCGGCGACGAATACCAGATGCTGCACCTGTTTCAGAACCTGCTGGCCAATGCCATTAAGTTCCGTGGCCGCGAGCGCCCCGAGATCCGGGTCAGCGTCGAACCGCAAGGCAATGAGTGGTTGCTGGCCTTCCGCGACAACGGCATCGGCATTCCGCAGCCTTTCCTGCAACGGGTTTTTGAAATGGGGCAACGTCTGCATACCCGCGACGAGTACCCCGGAACGGGTGTAGGCTTGGCCCTGTGCAAGCGCATCGTCGAACGTCACGGCGGTCGCATCTGGGTCACATCCAACGAGGGGGCGGGATGTACGTTCTTTGTACGCCTGCCCCAGACACCCACGCAAGTCAGCCGACCGGCATGAAGCCCTGCACGGGAGCCCCTGCGGATTGCCTATGAAACGCGAATACATGCGCATCCTGCTGATCGAGGACGACCGTATCGAGGCCGCCTTGGTGCGCGAACAGATCGCGGCCTCGGCACTGTCGGGCGCCAGCATCGAACACAGTCAACGCCTGACTGCCGGACTCGATCGCCTGCGTACACGGCGCTACGACGTGGTGCTGCTCGATCTCAACCTGCCCGACGGCAATGGCATCGACAATCTGCATCGCACCAAAGCGGTCGCACCCAATGTGCCGGTCATCATCCTGACCAATGTTGAGGATGAGGAAGGCGCAGCGGCGGCGGTTGGCAATGGCGCGCAGGACTATCTGATCAAACGCCACATCGCGCCCGATCTGCTGTCGCGAGCAATCCGTTATGCGATTGCGCGTCAGGAAGCGGAAGCGGCCTTGCGCGCCAGCGAAGAGCGCTATGCGCTCGCCATCGCCGGCGCCCGCGACGGCATCTGGGATTGGGATCTGGAACGCGACGAAGTGCATTACTCGCCGCGCTGGCTGGCGATGCTCCGCCTGCGCGCCGACGAAGTGGGTTCGACCCCCGAGCTGTGGTTGGACCGCATCCACGAAGAAGATCGCAGCGGTTTCAACAAGGCCCTGCAGGCGCACGTGAAAGGCGCCACGCCCCATTTCGAATACGAGTACCGCATCCGCAGCGGCGAAGGCAAATACCTGTGGGTGATGAGTCGTGGCGTGGCGGTCCGTGGTCCAGCTGGCCGCGCGACCCGCATCGCCGGCTCGCTGTCCGACATCAGCGAACGCAAGTCAACCGAAGCGATGCTGGTGCACGAGGCCTTGCATGACGCCTTGACCGGCCTACCCAATCGCAACCTGTTCCTCGATCGCCTCGACATCGCACTCAAGCAGCAACGCCGCGACAGCAAGCGCAAGTTCGCCGTGCTGTTCTTAGATCTCGACCGCTTCAAGACCATCAACGACACTTTAGGCCATGCCGCCGGTGACGAACTGCTGACCGAGATCGGTAAACGCCTCTCGATGTTCCTGCGCCCGGGCGATTCGGTCGCGCGCCTCGGTGGCGATGAATTCGCGATCCTGCTCATGAGCATCAGTGGTCTCGGCGAGGCAACTCTGGTCGCCGAGCGTGTGCACGACCTCTTGTCGCAGAAGTTCATCATCACCGACAAAGAGATCTTCGCCACCGCCAGCATCGGCATCGCCCTGTCGGGACCGAAATATGAATCCTCGGAAGATCTGCTGCGTGACGCCGATCTCGCCATGTATCGCACCAAGCGTCGGCGCGCCGGTTCTTATGCGGTGTTCGACAATCTCATGCACGAGGCCGCCATGCAGCGTCTTGAGCTTGAGACCGATCTGCGCTCGGCCCTGCCGCGCAATGAACTGATGGCCTACTACCAGCCCATCGTCGCGCTCGATCATCTGCGCGTGATTGGCTTTGAAGCGCTGATGCGCTGGTTCCACCCGATCCGCGGTCTGATCGGGCCGGAGGACTTCATTCCGCTGGCCGAGGAATCGGGCATGATCGGCGGGCTGTCGTGGTGGATGATGCGCGAGGCCTGTCAAACCACACGCGGCTGGCAGGTCAGCGACCCAGCCTTTGCGGATCTTTCCATCAGCGTCAATATCTCCAGCCGCTTGTTCTCGGAACCAGACTTCGCCGCGCGCACGCTCGCGATCCTCGACGAGACCGGCCTGCCGCCTCACTCGCTGCATCTTGAGATCACCGAGAACGCATTGCTAGAACACGAAGACACCACACTGCGTGAGCTGTCGACCCTGCAGAACATCGGTGTCAAATTCCATCTCGACGATTTCGGCACCGGCTATTCGTCGTTGAGTTACCTCAACCTGTTCTCCTACGACACCCTCAAGATCGATCGCTCCTTCGTTGCCGCCTCCAGTGAGCCGAACGGCAATGGCGCGCGCAATCGCCGTATCGTTGACGCCTTGATCACCCTTGGCCGCGTGCTCGGCATGGAAGTGATTGCCGAGGGTGTGGAGACCGCCGAGCAGGCGCAGAAGCTGCGCGAGCTCGATTGCCGCATGGCGCAGGGCTATTGGTTCTCGAAGCCACTGCCGGCGGAATCGGCACTGGCACTGTTGATGCGCGAAAAAGAACTGATGCGCGGTACCATCCGCACCCTCCAGCATCACTGAAGCGGCGCAGACAGCCCGCCGTGACGCGGGTCTACGCGGCGCGATAGCCAAGCCCGGGCCGCGTCGCTACGCTAGCCCCATGTCCGATCACCCCGCGCTGGACTTTAAGATCGCCGCTGCCGCAGTCACGCTATTGCGCAAGATCGTGCATGTCGATATGGACGCCTTCTATGCCTCGGTCGAACAGCGCGATCATCCCGCCTGGCGCGGTCGCCCGGTAATCGTCGCTTGGCGTGGCATGCGCTCGGTAGTGTGCGCGGCCTCCTATGAAGCGCGCGTGTTCGGCGTGCGTTCGGCGATGCCCGCAACGCGCGCTGAACGTCTATGCCCTGACGCGGTGTTCACACCGCCCGACTTTCCGCGCTATCGCGCGGTGTCCACCCAGATTCGCGAAATCTTCCGTCGCTATACCGATCTGGTCGAACCGCTGTCACTGGACGAAGCCTATCTCGACGTCACCTACAACAAGCCGGGCCTGCCGACCGCCACTGCCGTCGCGCGACAGATCCGCGCCGACATCCGCGCCGAGACTGCATTGAATGCCTCGGCCGGCGTCGCGCCCAATAAGTTCCTCGCCAAGATAGCCTCGGACTGGCGCAAACCCGACGGCCTGTTCGTGATCCAGCCCCATGAGATCACCGATTTTCTGAGCCCCTTGCCGGTGCGCAAACTGCCTGGTGTGGGCGGCGCCACGGAACGCGCACTGGCCGCACTCGGCATCACCACGGTGCTGCAATTACGCGCCCATCCGCTCGCACAATTGAGTGCGCGTTTCGGCAAGCAGGGCCGACGACTCTATGAATTGGCACGCGGCATCGACGAACGCGCGGTGTGTCCCGATCAGCCGCGTCGCTCGCTATCGGCCGAAACAACCTTTGAAGACGATCGCAGCCTCGCCGAAGTCGTGCCCGCGCTGGACGATTTGGCGGCGCGGGTGTGGCGTCATGTCGATGTGGCCGAGGCTCAGGCGCACACCGTGGTGTTGAAGTTGAAGACCAGCGAATTCCGCATCCTTACCCGCAGTTACACACCGGCGTCGCCACCGGCCTCGGAAGCGGAACTCGCCAGCATTGCCTTGCGCTTGTTGTCGCGGATCGAGCTTGCGCCCGACACACGCTATCGCCTGGCGGGTGTGGGCTTGAGCAATTTTCGCGAAACGGAAGAGCACGACTCACAGCCAGCCTTGTTCTGAAGGCCAGCCTGTGTCGGCTTGAAACGGCTTACTTCGCGGACTTGGCTGGCGCGCCGGCCGGCGCCTCGTATTCCGGCGCACCCGGCGCCCCATTCGGGCAATGGTTCACTTCGCAGAGCTTATCGATCTGGGCGTACTTGCGCGCACAGCCGGTATCGAAGGGTTCGCGATCCTTGGGCGCCATGCTCTGCAGCGAATTGGCGTACTGCGTGAGCATGTTGTCCATGTCGGTATTCGACAGCTTTTTCTGCGTGGCATTGACGTAGAAGTTCGCGGCCAGCATACCGAAGGCAAAAGAACGGTTCTTCCAACGCCAGGCTTCATCGGCTTTGGCAGTCTTCGAGATGAGGGCGCTCAGCGCCGAGCAGGTCATGGCACCGTCGAAAGCCTGCTGTAGAGCTTCCTTGCTCGGCGGCACACTTTGACCGTTGGCCGCATCGGCAGCAGGCGCTGGAGAAGCAGCGGGTGCAGCGGGCTCTGCCGCCTGAACGCCGAACATGACGAGGCCAAGAATCGAGATCGCGATGCGTTTCATGAGGGACTCCGTTGGATGAGCGCCGCGCGATCCGCGGAGCGAGGCGATTATTGCATGGCCGGCGGATTGATCGCAGCATGCCGGCCTTTACTCCGCTTCAGGCGATAAGGAACAACACCATGACTGAAACCTCCGATGCCGCGCGCTTCATCGGCACTTGGGCTTTACTCGAAAGCTATTCAGAGCGGCCGTCCGGCCGCGCGCCGTTTCCGCTCGGTGCCGCAGTCATCGGTCGCATCAATTACGACAGCGCCGGCAACATGGCGGCGCAATTGATGGGCGAAGATCGCAAGCCCTTTGCGTCACGCGATCCGCGTGACGTGTCGGACAGCGAATATCGGGTCGCCTTTCAGACCTACACGGCCTACTTCGGCAGCTTCGATGTCAATCCCGCCGAGCATACCGTCACCCACCATGTGCTGGGCGCGACGGTGCCGAACTGGCCGGGCAACGATCAGCTGCGCTACTACGAATTGAAGGGTGATCAGCTGATCCTGCGCACGCCGCCCATGCGTGGCAACGACGGTGAGAAGTCGGTGCACACGCTGGTGTGGCAGAAAGTGGTGTGAGGATAGCCGGCGATGCCACGCTCAGGCCAGCGTCGCCACTTGCGGTAGCGAGAACAGGCCGAGGAAGCGCTTCGCCAGCGGCTTGTCACCGCTGACTTCGAGCGAGCCGTCCCGCAGCGCATCGTTGAACTTGACACCCTCGTAGACCACGGCGACGAAGGTCGCCACTTCTGCTTTGAGCACCGCATCGGCGTGCTGGTCTGGCCCGCGCACGATATGCAGTTGTCTGTTTTTCACTTCGGCGTGATAGACCTGCGCGGCGATATGCAATTCGATGCGCGCGCTGAGACCTGTCGCGCGTGCGGCGTCGAACATCGTGCGCCAGGACAACACCAGTGAATCCACACCCAGGGGCGCACCGGGCTTGCGCTGCGCAGAACGCGCACCCCAACGGCCTAGCGCCAGGATGATCGCTTCCAACTCCCGTCCCCATGCGGTCAATTCATAGACCCAGGCACTGGCCGGCGGCGGCAAGCGACGACGACGCGCGACCGCAGCGGTTTCCAGTTCGGTCAAGCGTTGGGTCAGCACATTGGGGCTGATGCCCGGCAGGCCCGCGCGCAGATCGGTGAATCGCTTCGGGCCAAGCAGCAGTTCGCGCACGACCAGCAGAGCCCAACGTTCGCCCAGTACGTCGAGCGCATGGGCTGCGGCGCAGCCATCCTCGTAACTTCGTTTGCTGACCATGACGATCAGTCTACCTCATCGCGATAGTAATAATATTTTTTAGTTGTATTTTAGGATTAAACAATCCTACACTAGGATATAAATACAAGAGAGCCCTGTCATGACCTCACTCGAGCCTTACCTGATCTTCGATGGCAACTGCGCGCAAGCCATGCAGTTCTATGCCGAGACCCTTGGCGGCAGCATCGAAACGCTGCTGACTTACGCGCAATCGCCGCTCGCCAACGAATGCGCGGCGGGTAGTGCCGAACGCGTCATGCACGCGCGCCTGCGCTTTGGCGATCACAGCCTTTTGGCCTCCGATTGCCCGCTAGGCCAACCCTATGACGGCATGCGCCATATGAGCCTGTGCCTGAGCTTTGATACCGTTGCCGAAGCCGAACGCAGCTATGAAATCCTGCGCCAGGATGGCGAGCTGCGCATGGCGCTCACGCCAACTTTCTGGGCCGGTGCCTTCGCCATGCTGGTCGATCGCTACGGCACGCCGTGGATGATCAATGGCGCCCTAACCAGCACTTGAGTAACTCGAAGCGAGGACCGACAAGCATGGAACATTCAATAGTTACCGAGCACGAATGGCTGGCGGCGCGCACTGCGCTGCTGGCTCGCGAGAAAAAAATGACCCGCCTGCGCGACGAGATCGCCGCCGAGCGCCGTCGCCTGCCCTGGCTGCGGGTCGATAAGCCGTATGTTTTCGATGCACCCGACGGGCCAATTACGCTGGCTGAGTTGTTCGCTGGCCGTAGCCAGCTCATCGTCAAACATTTCATGTTGTCGCCGCAAGGCCAGCCCTGTGTCGGTTGCTCTTTCGAGGTCGATCACGTCGCAGGCGCGCTGATTCACCTGGAACATCACGATGTCAGCTACGTGGCGGTGGCGCGCGCGCCGTTGGCCGATATCGAAGCCTATCGACGACGCATGGGCTGGCGCTTTCGCTGGGTGTCGTCCCATCACAACGACTTCAACTACGACTTCCACGTCTCTTACACCCCCGCGCAACTGGCTGAAAGCTCGGCCCTCTATAATTTCCAGACCGGCAGCTTTCCGCTCCAGGATCTGTCCGGCCACAGCGTCTTCTATCGCAACGACAATGGTGAAATCTTTCTCACCTATGCGGTATTCGCACGTGGCGCGGAAGAGCTGTTGAGCACCTACATGTTTCTTGATATGACGCCCAAGGGCCGCAACGAAACCGGCCCGTCCGGCAATCTCACCGATTGGGTGCGGCCTCACGATCGTTACGACGAGGGCGGCAGCGTCAACATCCTGGGACAGTATCAGCCGCCTGC
Organism: Pseudomonadota bacterium; assembly: GCA_043782755.1. Classification (GTDB taxonomy): domain Bacteria; phylum Pseudomonadota; class Gammaproteobacteria; genus JADJYF01. The sequence continues at coordinate 28,238 of JAYWAC010000157.1, forward strand.
CGGCAGTTGTTGCGGAAGCGAAGCTTAAGTCCGAGCGCAGGACTTGGTCCGCCCCACACCGTCAGAAATCAACACACCGCACAGGAGAACACTCTCATGCCCGCAGGTACCGTCAGCCTTCACCGCGTATTCCGCGCGCCGCCCGAGCGCATCTATCGCGCCTTCCTGAACGCACAGGCACTCGCCAAATGGCTTCCTCCCTATGGCTTCACCTGCACGGTTCATCACATGGATGCGCGGCTAGGCGGCACTTTCAAAATGTCGTTTACGAATTTCGCTAGCGGCAACAGTCACAGCTTCGGTGGCGAGTATCGAGAACTCGTGCCCTTTGAGAAGCTGCGCTATAGCGACAAATTCGACGACCCGAATATGCCCGGCGAGATGCAGACGACAGCGACGCTGAAGCCGGTGACTTGCGGCACCGACTTAAGCGTGGTGCAGGAAGGCATCCCCGCGATGATTCCGCTGGAGATGTGTTATCTCGGCTGGCAGGAGTCCCTGGCTCAGCTAGCCAAGCTGGTGGAAGCCGAGATTCCCGACTGAAGGAACGGCGCTACGCGATGCGTCGTCTGCTTGCGGGGTGAAGATTCGATATAGAGAAGCGTGCTCATGACGGTGTCCGGTGTCGGTTGCCGGGCAATAGTTGCCAATCGGCAGCAGCCACACCATCGATGGGTGCGCAGGCCGCGTCCGCTGCGGGTTCTGTGCTGCACTGCGAAATTATTTTATCGTTGTTAAAATAATTTTCCCGTGCCAGACTCGACAGTCATGAGCCGCCCTAGCAACAATCTGCGCGCGCAGAACATGCAGAAACGCCGCGACCGCCTTCTTGCCGAGGCGCGAGCGCTGTTGACCGTGGATGGTTTCGAGGCTCTCAATCTGCGCGAGCTCGCGCGTCTGGCCGAGGTCACGGTGCCGACCATCTACAACCTCATCGGCAACAAGGAAGAAGTGCTGGTCGCCCTCTTCGCCGAGGTGCTGACCGAGATCGAGGCGCGTATCCGCGACCATGCCGCCGGCTCGGCGCTGGCGCGCGCTGGCGCGGTGGCGGTGGTTTCCACGCATCTGTTCGCCGAGGACGAGAACTACTATCGCTCAGCCTTCCTTGCCGTCGAATATCTCAATCAGAGCGGCGCCCACCACGACAAGGTCATCCAGATCTATGCCTGGGGCGAACGTATGGCGACCGCTGGCGTGGTCGCTTGTCAGCAGGCCGGCCTGCTCGCCGGTCGCATCGCGCCCCAACTGCTCGGTGAGTTGATCCTGCGTGCGTTTCGTACGACTTGCCGGGAGTGGGCCTTCGCACAGATTTCGCTGACTGAGTTTCGCCGCATCGCCCTTATCGACATCTACACCACGCTCGCCGCCGACGCGGTCGACAGTTTTCATACCGTGCTGGTGAAAAAGATTGCGGCGCTGGCCGCTGCCAGCGCCACACCTCGCAACCAACGCCGCCGCCGATCAAAGGAGTCATCCGATGAAGCAGTCCATGCAGATTGAGATCATCAAAGAGCTGTTAGGCAATCTCGACAACAAGCGCACGGCCGACGCCGGGCGCATCGTCGTCAATCCGACCTCGACCTATACCGATCCGGCGCTCGCGGAAAAGGAATGGGAAGCCTTCTTCAAGAATCATCCACAAGTGCTGGGCATGTCGGGCGAACTGCCCAAGCCCGGCAGCTATCTGACCATGAATGATTTCGGTGTACCGATACTCGCGACGCGCGACGAGCAGGGCAAATTTCACGCCTTCATCAACGCCTGCCGCCATCGCGGTGCGGAACTCACCACCGAGCCCCACGGCGACAAGAACCGCTTCACTTGCCCCTTCCATGGCTGGACCTACGCCAACGACGGCCGCCTGCTCGGCGTGCGTCAGCCAGATCATTTCGGCAAGATAGACAAGCACTGCAACGGGCTGCTCGAATTGCCGTCCGAAGAAAAATACGGTTTGTTGTTCGTCCATCCACAGTTGCATGGCAAGCTCGATGTCGATGCGCTGCTGGGCGAGGAAATGGCTGGCGAGCTCGCTTCCTGGGAACTGCATCGCTGCGAATACCAGGGTCAATCGGTGCTCAACATGCCGCTCAACTGGAAGATCGCCAATGACACCTTTGGCGAGGTCTATCACTTCAACTCATTGCACACCAATACGCTTGCCAACCTGCTGCATGGCGACACGCTCAGCTACAAGGAATACGGTCGCCATCATCGCCTGTGCCTGGCGAGCAAGTATCTCGACATCATGCGCCAGCAGCCGGAAGAGCAATGGAGCCTGCCCTATGCCGGCGCCATCGCCTACTACCTGTTTCCCAATGTGCAGCTGGTGTTCCTGACCAGCATGGCGGTGTTGGTGCGCATCTATCCGAACCGCAAGATCATCGGCCAGTCGCTGTCACGCGTCTCCCACTATCGCGCGCCACAGATCCAGCAATTGGTGCCGCCGGCCGAGCAGATCAACGCCGTCACCGGCGACAACGTCTACGATGCCAGCAACACCAGCGCGCCGATGGACCTCGACGTCACGGCGGTCATTGAGCTGTTCGTCAGCACGGTCGAACACGAAGACTATTACATGGGCACCAAGACCCAATCGGCGGCCAATAGCGGCAAGATTGATCACTTCCTGTTCGGCCGTAACGAACCGGCACTGCATCATTTCCACAACAACTATCGCAGCGCTCTCGGCATGCCGCCGCTTGAGGAATATCGCGGCGGCTGAGGCCAAAGCGTGCGCCACGGACGGCGCCTAGGTTTTTTTTGCCCTCTCCGTTCGTTCGCCCGCTGCTCGTTGGAGGTGCGAACGACACCCTCAAAGCTCGTGTTTCACCGCGCATAGCGCGCGCAAGTATTTAAAATCCCACACTCGAACAGCACGTGGTGCATATTTCGCACTGCGGTGGTGCTACTTTTTATGTAGTGGGCACCGGCTTTGCAAAGGACTGTCACGACCACGTGAAATGAGTCAAGAATCCGCACAGCACGCGACGTATTCATGTCGCTTTGTCGTGGGCGAATGCCTTTTCCTTAGTCACGGGGCGCTCTTCTCACAGCTTGGCATGACCTTTGCTCAACACCATAAGGAGAGCAGCGATGACCGAACCGCCGTCGCCGATAGTCTGGCCCCACAGAGCCCCGATCGCGGGCGAGGAGTACGGCCGCATGAGCATCTTCGACCATTACCTGCATCGCTACGCCGCGACTGTCCAGGAAGAACTGACCCTCATCGAATACCTGGAACTGTGTCGCAAGGATCCCGCGAGCTATGCCACACCCGCCGAGCGGATGTTGCACGCCATCGGCGAACCGGCACTGATCGACACGCGCCAGGATCCACGCCTGTCGCGCCTCTTCTCCAACAAGGTGTTGCGCATCTATCCGGCCTTCAAAGATTTCTTTGGCATGGAGGAGACCGTCGAGAAGATCGTCGCGTTCTTCAAGCATGCCGCACAGGGCTTGGAAGAGAAAAAACAGATTCTCTATCTGCTCGGCCCGGTCGGTGGTGGTAAATCCTCGCTGGCAGAAAAACTCAAGGTGTTGATGGAGGAATGCCCCATCTATGCGCTGAAGGGCTCGCCCATCAATGAATCGCCGCTCGGACTCTTCCATCCCGACAAAGACGGCGCACTGCTCGAAGCGGAATACGGCATACCGGCCCGTCGCCTGACCGGACTCATGTCGCCCTGGGCAGTGAAACGTCTGGCGGAATTCGACGGCGATATCTCGAAATTTACCGTGGTGCGTTTGCGACCTTCCGTGTTGCGCCAGATTGCCATCGCCAAGACCGAACCGGGCGACGAAAACAATCAGGACATCTCGTCCCTGGTCGGCAAGGTCGACATCCGCAAGCTGGAACGTTACGCCCAGCACGATGCCGACGCCTATTCCTACTCCGGCGGCCTGTGTCTCGCTAACCAAGGCTTGCTCGAATTCGTCGAGATGTTCAAGGCCCCGATCAAGGTGCTGCACCCGCTGCTGACCGCCACCCAGGAAGGCAACTTCAAGGGCACCGAAGGCCTGTCCGCGATCCCGTTTGATGGCCTGATCCTGGCCCACTCCAACGAATCGGAATGGCAAGCCTTCCGTAACAATCGCAACAACGAAGCCTTCCTCGATCGCATTTATATCGTCAAGGTGCCCTATTGCCTGCGGGTCTCCGAGGAAGTGCACATCTACGAGAAGCTGCTCGCCAATTCGGCCCTGGCCGATGCGCCCTGCGCGCCTGGCACGCTGGAAATGATGGCGAGCTTCGCCGTGCTGTCGCGCCTCGCAGAGCCAGAGAATTCATCGCTGGAATCGAAGCTGCGCATCTACGACGGCGAGAATCTCAAAGACACCGATCCCAAGGCCAAGAGCTATCAGGAGTACCGCGACTTCGCCGGTGTCAACGAAGGCATGAACGGCCTGTCGACACGCTTCGCCTACAAAGTCTTGTCCAAGGTCTTCAATTTCGATCACGGCGAAGTGGCGGCCAATCCCGTCCATCTGCTCTATGTGCTGGAACAGCAGATCGTGCAGGAGCAGTTCCCGCGCGAGATAGAGGAGAAATACATCGCCTTCATCAAGGGCTATCTGGCGCGCCACTATGCCGAGTACATCGGCAAGGAGATTCAGACCGCCTACCTTGAGTCCTACTCGGAATACGGCCAGAACATCTTTGATCGCTACGTGACCTATGCCGACTACTGGATACAGGACGAGCAATACCGCGACCCGGACACCGGCGAGATGGTCGACAGAGCCGGCCTCAACGCCGAACTGGAGCGCATCGAGAAACCGGCAGGTATCAGCAACCCCAAAGACTTCCGCAACGAAATCGTCAACTTCGTGTTGCGTGCGCGGGCCGCTAACGGTGGCCAGAGCCCGTCCTGGACCAGCTATCAGAAGCTGCGTGAAGTGATCGAACAGAAAATGTTCTCCAACACCGAGGAATTGCTGCCGGTGATCTCCTTCAACGCCAAGTCGTCCAACGACGACCAGCAGAAGCATCGCGATTTCGTCGATCGCATGATCACCAAGGGCTATACCGAGAAGCAGGTGCGCCTGCTGTCGGAATGGTATCTGCGTGTCCGCAAGTCTTCCTGATGCCGGCACGGGATAACACCAGGCCATGGCCACCAGCCAGCTCATAGATCGACGCCTGAACGGGCGTCACAAGAGCGCGCAGAACCGTCAGCGCTTCATCCGGCGCTACAAGGAGCAGATCAAGCAGGCGATCGCGGAATCGATCGCTGGCCGCTCCATCACTGACGTCGCGAGTGGCGGCGAGGTCCGCATCCCCAAACGCGGTATCGCCGAACCCGAATTCCATTTCGGCAATGGCGGCTGGCGCCACGGCGTGCATCCAGGCAATCGCGAATTCGTCACCGGCGACACCATCGAACGACCCGAGGGCGGTGGCCAGGGTCAGGGCAATGAGGCCAGCGACAGCGGTGAGGGCGAAGACGACTTCACCTTCACCCTGACCCGCGACGAGTTCATGGATCTGTTCTTCGAGGATCTGGCGCTGCCCAATCTGCACAAGACCCGCATCCAGGCGCTGGTCGAGGAAGAAAGCGTGCGCGCCGGATATACCCACGACGGCGTGCCGAGCAATATCGACATCGTGCGCTCCTTGACCGGCGCACTGGCGCGACGCACCGCCTTGCGCGGACCGCTGCGCGCTGAGCTTATTGATCTCGAAGAGCGTTTGCTCGCCTGCGCCGACCCGCTTGAGAAAGCGCAGCTGCGCGCGACCATCGAATCGCTAGAGAAACGCATCGGCATGGTGCCCTTCCTGGACGAATTTGATCTCCGTTATCGCAACCGTGTGATGCGGCCCAAACCCTGCACCCAGGCGGTGATGTTCTGCCTCATGGATGTCTCAGGCTCGATGGACGAGCAGCGCAAGGACATCGCCAAGCGCTTCTTCATGCTGCTCTACCACTTCCTGCATAACACCTATGCACACATCCAGGTAGTGTTCATCCGTCACCACACCGCAGCCCAGGAAGTGGACGAACAGGAATTCTTTCAATCGCGCGACACCGGCGGCACCTTGGTCTCGACCGCGCTCGACTTGATGGACCGTATCATTGCCGCGCGTTATCCACGCGAGGACTGGAATATCTACGCCGCGCAGGCTTCCGACGGCGACAACTGGCCGATGGACAGCGCGCGTTGCCGCGAACTGCTGGTTGAGCGCGTGCTGCCAGCCGTGCAGTACTACGCCTATGTGCAGATAGTTGCCGCCCAGGAGCAACAGCTGTGGGCCGAGTACGACAGCGTGCGCGCCGCGCACCCGCACTTCGTCATGCAGAAAATCGCCGAACGCAGTGACATCTATCCAGTATTCCGCCAGCTGATGCGCAAGACCACGTCATGAGTGACAAACTGATCAGCAGCGAATCGGACTGGAGTTTCGAGATCGTCGAGCGCTTTGAGCAGGAGCTTGGTCACCTGGCGGACGAATACCGTCTCGACACCTATCCCAACCAACTCGAAATCATCAGCTCCGAGCAGATGATGGATGCCTATGCCTTCACGGGCTTACCGGTGAACTACACCCATTGGTCTTTCGGCAAGCATTTCATCGCCACCGAACAGAACTACCGCCACGGTCAGATGGGTCTGGCCTATGAGATGGTCATCAACTCCAATCCCTGCATCTCCTATCTCATGGAGGAGAACACCCT
>JAYWAC010000158.1:0-13308 GCA_043782755.1 Pseudomonadota bacterium
CCACGGTCCAGCCCTCAAAGGCCAGTCGCAAAGCCATGGGCGCATGACGAAGTTCCATGAACTCAAGGAACACCATCCGCAGTTTGATGAAGGCGATGATGATCACCGCGCTCGTGCCGTAACGAAAATCGGCGCCAAAGCCGAAGCCATGACCGAAAGCCCACGACAGGCCGGTCGCGCCGACCAGCAGCAGCCAGACCGCAGTTGCGCGGTGAAAGAGTAAGCCGGCCATCGTCCTATCTCATCAAATAGATCAGGGCGAACAGCACTAGCCACAGGATGTCGACCATATGCCAGAAGCTTGCACCGCTTTCCAGTGCAGTGATGTGGCCGGCGATATCCGTGCCGCCGCGCAGTCGCTGCCAGAGATAGAGCAGCACCGCCATGCCCAAGGTCACGTGCAGCAGATGGATACCGGTCAGCATGTAGTAGTACATGAAGAAATCGTTGCTGGTGATGGTGAAGCCGGCGCGCAGCTTTTCGCCGTACTCGAAAAATTTCACCACCATAAAACCGAGACCGCACAGCATGGCCGACACCAGCAGATAACGCGCGCGCCGTGCGTTGCCGCTGCGGGCGGCCTCGACGGCGTGCACCACGAACCACGAACTGGTCAGCAGCAACAGAGTATTGAGCGCACCAAAGGTCTGATTGAGGCTGCGCTGGGCGCTGGTAAACAGACTGACGTCCGCCGCGCGGTAATAGACGAACACTGTGAAGAACAGGCCGAACATCACCATGTCGCCGAGGATAAACATCCATACCCCCGGCTCGCCAGGAATACGACGGCCGCCGGTCGCGGCGTGCTGCGGAATGGACACGCGGCGCTGTCGTCGCCGTGTTTAGCGCGCGCTCGTCGCCTGGGCCTGCGCGATGATGCCTTTGCGCAGCAGCGTGAACATCGCCATATACCAGGTGAAAAACACCACGAACGGCACCCAGAACGCAAACAGCCCATTCCATGCAAACGGACCGGTCTTGAAGAAAGTCAGCAAGCCACCGGGCAGGAATAGCACTGCGACCCAGAAATTGAGATAGGCCACCCAGCGCGGAAACACCGGGTGCGCGCTCTTGTCGCCGAGAATGGCGAGACCGATGGCGAAGTTCTGCACCATGAAAGTGGTGAAGGGCATGAGGAACAACAGCCAGCCGGCATCGTTCATCAATTGAATGAGGGCCGGGTCGCGTTCGGGACGAAACGCCGCCACGCTCCAGATGAGACAAGGCACGATGAAGAACACCACGCCCACCACGCCACTGCCGAGCTGTAGATAGGTCAGCACCGAGGGACTGTCCTCCATGCGTTTCATCTGCGCCGAAATCACCGCCGTGAACGGCAGGATGCAGCCCGATGCGCCCATCATCACCAGCAGGCCGAACCGGATCTGATTGGTATGCTCGCGATACATAGTCGCCACGTCGAGTGCGCTGGCGGTCGGCGAAGGGGGTGGCATGAAATGAGTAAGCGGCCAGAAGCCGAGGGTAAACAGGATGGCGAAAGCAATACCACACCAAGCACACAGCAATTGAATGCGTGTATTCACGGCTCCCCCTCGTTCTCGTTGTTATGCGTTCGATCGCGCCCGGTCACCGACGACCAAGGCGATGCGCAGCATGGCACACTCGCCAGCGCGGCGACAACGAGGCGCTACTCGGCCGCGCAATTCAGCAAGGGGGTGAATGAATGAGTTTGGTAAGCCGTGTCAGCTTTGGCATGGGCGCCGAGCACCATCAGGCTTACGGAGACTACGAAAATTGCGCATGCGCGCCTGAACGTTGTCTTCAAACCCGATCTCCCCTTTGAACCTGCATTCCCTGGAAGGCTAGCAGGTGGCGTCGGGTTTGCGTTCCATGCAAGTTTTTAAATGAGGACGGTTACCGTTATTACTGGTGTGTGGGGCGCAGAGCGTCTGGAAGGAGAGTCCGAATTTAGGCGATTACCCAGAACTGAATCCCAAATTTAAGAAGATCCATAGTCACAAACGACAGGCCGGGTATGCGTCAGGATGGATGCTGGCGCTATGTTGCTTGGTTGCCGTTCTTGTGGGCAGCTACATCATCGGCACCAGTTGGGCCGCCACAGTAGTACCTAAAATTTGTAGTGTGTTGTTTACCAAAAATATCGTTGTATTCGATAACTCCGTACAAGACATAAGCCTTTGTGCCGTCTTGCAGCCCAATAAAAATATCAGTAGTCAAAGACTCTTTGGTGCGTCCAAAGACGGATCTATCGGCGGTAGGGCCGATCACTTCTATGCTGGCATCTTCAGTGACTTTAATATTTGGAACATAAGTTTCTTTAATAGGCCAATCGACAAGCTCGCAATCCGATTGAACTCTAAGGTCGTGCGCAGGGGTATCTCCGAAGTTTTTAAACGAAGCCTCCCAGCCCAGATGGAACCCAACCAATGGCGGGGCATCCTTGCTATATCCTGGAACCATTGCCCGACGCCCATCTTCAGTGGCACTAAACACAGAAACGTCATCTATACAAACGTAAGCGCGCAATTTCCTTCTGGAGTCTTCGTCCGCCCCGATCACCAAAGACGCTGTGGACAGCCACAATGCGAGCGTAAAAATCGCAATCAGGATTGTGAATACAGCGATGATGGGCTCATGGAATTCAGCGAGGCAGGCTCCAAAGCAATCAATATGACGCGTCGCGAACGCGACCAAACCATAAGATTGATTCTCCTGTATGGCGTAATAGGCATCCTCATACTGCCGTTCGCATATGCATTGCTTGAACGGTGGAAGTAATTCAATTACTCCCCCAACCACAATAAAAGATAAAACAATGGCCAGTCCGATTCGCCCTGGCTTTAGCATGCCCGGATCGCCGCGCCGACAATGTTTTGGTTATTGCCATGGTCATACCGGAACTCAAACTCATTCACATACAGCGGCAAGTAGGCTGCGCTGACCTTATGAAACATCCCCCCAATGACGCGCTTCACAATCGACCAGATGCCCTCAAAGGTGTTTGTATGAACTGCACCCATCACTATAGTCGCTCAGATTATTGGGGTCCCATCCTGGGTAGTCACCCGAATTTATTCACATGGAAGCCGCGAATAAATTCGGACCTGCGACTCGCCTAAGCCGCCTTGCGCTGTCCGCCGAGCTTGCGTAAGCGCGGCGCAACCTTTTCGCCGATCAGCTTGAGGCTGCTCTTGACCATCTCGAAGGGCATGCCCGCATAGGACACCGCCATGGCCGGACGCAGTTCGCCGGTCATCTCGACGCGCTGGGTCCATTTCTCGACGATCTGATCCGGTGTGCCCCAGGCCTGGCTTTGCACGAAGGCTTCGCACGCAGCATCGAGGCCGACTTCCTTGAGCGCGGCTGCGCCGGCCTGGTACGCGCCATAGCCCTTGGTTTCGCCCCAGTGCGCGCCATCGAAGTCGTAGTGGCGAATCACGCTCGCGTAATACTTCGATAGATACTGACGCGCGACCTGCTCGGCGATCTTTGGATCCTCGTGGCAATAGGTGAAGTCAGAGAACGCCGGCGCGCCTAGCGGCTTGTGCGGATGCACTTCGCGGAAACGTGTGCGCCAGGCTTCGACTGCGGCGTGATGCTGGGCCCAGGGCAGTTGCACGAAGGACATCATGGTCGCACCGAGGTTGGCGGCGGCCACACCGGAGTCCGGTGTCATCGCCACCGACAGGAATTCGCGATCGCGATAGCCGTGTTCGGCTCTGGGCGTGACATGGGTGCGCGATTGCTTGAAGAAAGGCGTGTCGTATTCGGCGATGCCGGTGTCGAGAATGTCGAGGATGATCTCGGCGGACTGATCGAAGCGTTCGCGCGAGCTGCCCATGTCGATGCCGAAGGCGCGATATTCCTCTTTGGCGAGACCGCGACCGAAGCCGAGCATGAAGCGATCACCAAGCATGATCTGTAACAGCGTGATCTTCTCGGCGACGCGCGTCGGGTTGGTGTGCCACGGCAGGATAATCGCGCCGGTGCCGATCTTGATGCGCTGCGTGCGGCCGGCGAGATAGGCCAGCCACTGCATGTTGTCCGGCATCATGGAATAGGCCGGGTCGAAGTGATGCTCGGGCAGCAGCAGGAAGTCCATGCCCACGTCCTCGGCCAGCAGGGCGACCTCGGTTTCCTTGCGCATCATGTCGGCGTCCGACAGCTCGGGGTGGGTGTTCTGGAAAATGAATTGCAAACCTACTTCCATCGTCGTGATCCTTGCCGCGCCAGCGCGGGTTGTGGGGAGATGAGGATGAAAGATAAGAGGCCGTTACGCGCGCCGCAAGGTCCGTGATGCCCACGCGGTAAGGGATAGGCTGTGCCCCCCAATTCGAGCGGGGCGACTGACGACTAGCGTGCGCGTCGCACTTGCACGCAGCTGGGATCAGGACTAGGACTTGCGTGGCAGGCTCGGCCAGACGAAGGGGCGCGGCGTCTCGTCGTCGCCCGCAGCGCCGCGCGCCGCGCGCAGCTTGTCTTTCTTGCTTTGGCGTTTGCCCTTGATACCACCGTTGCTGAGTGCTAGCGGCGTAGCGGTCTCTTCGGGTGCGAAGCCCACGATGATTTCGCGTGGCAGCGTGAGGCCATGACGCTTCTCGATCAGCGCGAAATGCGCGGCACTGTCAGCAGTGATGAAGCTCACCGCCACGCCGTCGGCGCCGGCGCGCGCGGTGCGGCCGATGCGATGCAGATAGTCTTCGGTGGAACGCGGCAAGTCATAGTTCACGACTGCGGGCAGGGCGATGATGTCGATGCCGCGCGCGGCGAGATCAGTGGCGAGCAAGACTTGCACGCGACCAGACTTGAAATTCGTTAGCGCCTGGTTGCGCGCCGCCTGACTGAGTTCACCATGCAGGGCAGTAGCACTGTGACCCGCGCGCCGCAGTTTCTCGGCAACGTGTTCGGTGGTGTAACGGGTGGCGGTGAAGACCAGCACCCGCGACCACTGTTCGGATTCGACGAGATGACGCAACAGCTGCGTGCGGCGTGGACGATCGACCAGCACTGCGCGCTGAGCGATACGTGGCGTGGTGGTCTCGCCGGCCGGCACATCGATGCGCACAGGATCACACAGCAAGGACTCGGCCAGCGCGTGCACGGTCGCGGGGAAGGTGGCGGAGAACAACAGGTTCTGACGTTGCGCTGGTAAGGCCGCCAGCACGCGTGTCAATTCTTCAGCAAAACCGAGATCGAACAATCTATCGGCTTCGTCCAGCACCAAGCTCGTGACTTCATGCAGACGCAACGCATGGTGTTCGAGCAGATCAAGTAGACGGCCTGGTGTTGCGACCACAATATCGGCACCGCCGCGCAGCGCCATCATCTGTGGATTGATCGAGACGCCGCCAAAAGCCGTTACCACTTTGACGCGGCGCGGCGCGAATTGCGCGTAAGCCTCACAGGCCGTGCCGACCTGCTGCGCGAGTTCGCGGGTCGGCACCAGGATCAGCGCTTGCAGTGACGCAGCGGTGGGTAGGTTCGCACAACGTTCGATGATCGGCAGCGCAAACGCGGCGGTCTTGCCGGAACCCGTCTGGGCACAGGCCCATACATCACGACCAGCCAGAATGGCGGGCATGGCCTGTGCTTGCACTGGTGTGGGCGTGACATAGCCGCGTGCGCTGGCGGCGCGTTGTCCGCCAAGCGCAAGACCGAGGTCGGCGAAATCCATCGCTATACCGCCAGTTCACGCACGCGGAAGTGACGGCCTTTGATCTTGCCGGCCCGCAGTCCGCTGCACGCCTCGGCAACGGCGTCGCGCGCGATGGCGACATAAGTGCGGGTCGCGAAGGTGTCTATCTTGCCGACTGCACTGGCAGGCAGGCCGGCGCCGCCGGTCAGCGCACCGAGCAGATCGCCAGGGCGCAGTTTGTCCTGACGTCCGGCGTCCACCACCAAGGTCACGAAGGGCGCCGGCGCGGGCCGCCCGGAAGCGGATGGCACCGAGCCCCATTGCAATGCTTCTTCATTGGCGTCGGCAATCGAGCGCAGACGTCCAGCTTCACGACTCGAACACAAGCTCAAGGCGAGGCCACTGCGCCCGGCGCGTCCAGTGCGACCGACGCGATGCAGATGGGTGTCGGCATCGCTCGCCAGTTCATAGTTCACTACCAGTGCAAGATCGGCGATATCGAGGCCACGCGCGGCAACGTCCGACGCGACCAGCACCGTGCAGCTGCGATTAGCGAAACGCACCAGCATTTCTTCGCGTTCGCGCTGATCAAGTTCGCCGTGTAGCGCCAGCACCGGAAAATCATTCTGGGCAAGATAGGTCTCGACGCTACGCACTTCATGGCGTGTGTTGCAAAACACCACCGCCGATGCCGGTTTGTGAGTAAGCAGCAGCGCGCGCAGCGCCGCGAGTTTCTGCGCCTGTTCGACTTTGAAAAACACCTGCTCGATATGCGGACGCGTCTCAGCGTCTTCGATGCTGACATCAAGCGGCGCGCGTTGCAGGCGACGGCTGATGGCGCGTATCTCGTCGGCAATAGTGGCCGAGAACAACAGGGTCTGGCGCGCAGACGGCACCGCGTTCACGACCAGTTCGATGGTGTCGGCGAAGCCCATGTCGAGCATGCGATCGGCCTCGTCCAACACCAGCACCTTGACCGTGGCTAGCGGCAGCACCTGCTTTTCTATCAATTCCTGGATGCGTCCCGGTGTGCCGACCACGATATGGGGCAGATGGCTCAAGGAAGCCAGCTGCGGACGCAGGGCTACACCACCACATAATGTCAGTACTTTGGTATTGGGAATGGCGCGCGCCAGGCGCCGAATCTCGCGACTCACCTGATCGGCAAGCTCGCGGGTCGGGCACAACACCAGACCCTGCACGGTGCTGATACCTGGTTCCAGCGCCGCCAGCAGGCCGAGTGCGAAGGCGGCGGTCTTGCCACTGCCGGTATGGGCCTGGGCGATGACATCGCCACCGCGCAAGATGGTCGGCAGGCTGGCGGCTTGCACCGGCGTCATGTCGATGTAGTCGACATCGGCGAGGCCCTGGGCCAGGGCCGGAGGCAGAGTCAATTCGGAAAACAGCATGGAGCAGCTAGGCCTCGCGCGTGAAAAGACAACAGAGCGCGGCGGGGGCATGGCCCGGGCGACGTCAACGGGCGGCGATCATCGCATGCTGGAGGCGGCGCGGTCTGCCTGGCGCGGCCGTCAGACCTTCACGCGCGCGGCATCGATCTTGCGCCATCCGAACTCATGATGGCCGTCGTCGTGCATGTGCCAATGACGACGAGCGCGCCAGCGCGCTACCCATCTCAAATACAACGACTCGTGTAGGATGTTCCCATGGACGACATGTTGACACTTTCGGCTCATCTTCCCGAGCTTGAATTCGCACCCGGCGACGTGGTGCTGCGTGAGGGCGAATCCGCCGGCGCGATTTGGGTGTTGATCTCCGGCGCCTTGCAGGTCAACAAGGGCGGCATGGTGGTGAATGTCATCAACCAGCCGGGCGCGGTGGTGGGCGAGATGTCGGTGTTGTTGAATACCGTCTATGGCGCGACGGTTGAAGCGACCGCGCCGACCGTCATGCGTCATGCCGCCGATGGTCGGGCCTTGCTCGCGAGCGATCCGGCCATCACTACCTTGGTGGCGATGGGCCTGGCCGAAAGGCTCAATTTCGTCACCACCTACCTGGTCGATCTCAAACACCAATATGGTGATGCGCCAGGTTTGTCGATGATCTCTGACGTATTGCGCGAACTCACGCAACGCCAGCGTCCGCTGGCGCGTATTGGTTCGGCGCGCGATCCCGATCCGGAATACTAAGGCGCGCCTTCAGAATACGCTGCGCGGCGGCGCAGCTGCCTCACTGAGATTGAGTTCTTCGACACCGAGCATCGATAGCCACGCGGCTTTACCAGTCGCGCCGTCGATTTCGATATGGGCCGGCACCGGGCCTATCTGATGGCCAGGATTGAACACCCAGGTGTCGCCGATGCGATCAGCCCAGGCACCGTCTGGTTTAAAGGGTGGTTGATGGACGTGACCACACAACACCCAATCCGGTTTGAATTTTTCTATCCATGCGCCGAGTTCGGTGTCGCCATAGTGGCGTCGACCGGTCCAGCAGGTCGATGAGATTAGCGGCGGCCAGTGATAGACCCAAATCCAACGTGCGGGCCTGTGCATAGCATCGGCCGCAAGCTGCGCTTCGAGGGCAGCGCGTCCCACCGGACCATCCCACCACGGACAGAGCGTAATCAGGGTGTCATCGATGCGCAGCGAATCGCCATCGCTAGGCACGCCGACGGCGCGTGCTTCGCTGAGCCATAAGGCCGACTGTTCACCGTGGCTGTCGGGACCGGTGAGATCGTGATTGCCGGAGCTGACCGCGAGGCGCCCGGTGTCGTGGATGAGACGTAGATACTGCAGCACCACTACGATTTGCGCGTCGATGGCCACCGCCGAACTGATATCGAGCAGATCGCCTGCTATCACCACCAGATCATAGGACGGTGCGACACGCACCACCCAGTCGAGCTGCGGCAGCGAGTAGTGAAGATCGGCAACGAGCAGTATGCGCACGATGGGTGTGATGTAGGCCGACCGATAGTTTCTTAATTGCGCTGGTGTTGCCGTGCGCGGCCGCCATTGGGCGGGCGGGTGGCGTCCCACTAACGCCCGCACTATAACTCAGTGCGCAATCGCTAGTCGCAGATCGTTACGCAAACCGAGGGCGCTCGAAAGCCATGCATCCAAGCGAGCTTCGCACGCGACGTGACAGCGCCGTCGAGGCGAAGCGGGTTCGACGTCCCTACCTGATCTTTTGATAGCTTCATTTGCATCGCAGCATCGAGATCAGCGGCTGCGGGTCCGCGCCGTCCGCGCCCGCAACGCAGTTGACGGCAGGTCGCGGCGAGCCGCATGCTCCGGCGCAGTGCTCGAACGCTGCTGACGGGGAGATCTGCAATGCTCGATGATCACGATGCCGAGTTTCATTCGTCTGGACCCGATCAATGGGATTGGGCGGAAACCAATTTTTTCGGATTTTATAACGCCGAGGCGCATCTCAATGTCGGCGTGTATGCGCTGTTCCGGCCCAATCTCGGCACGGTCAGTTCATCCGTCTGCATCAACTCGCAGCGCGCCTTGACACCCTGGCAGGCGGACTTCTGCGACTATCGCGCGCATCTGGCGATCCCCGAGCCGCGTACGCTGCTCGATTATCGCCTGGCCAATTCCCTGCATATTGTCTGCACCAAGCCCAATCGCGAGTGGACCATTCGCTATGACGACGGCGAGGGCACGGTCATCGATGTCGCCTACCAGGCCATCATGGTGCCGTTCGATATCCACGACCCGGCGCTCGATCCGATGTGTGCCTCGGGTACGGCGGCCGGCAAGTTTGCCTGGGGTACGGCTTACAACGGCCATTTCGACCAGTCCGGGCATGTCATCGGCGAAGTGCACGTGCGCGGCAAACGTTACGCCATCGATTGCGTGTCGACCATGGACCACTCCTGGGGACCGCGCCCCGAGCGTGGCAAGCCCAACATGAGTTGGCTGCATGCCCATGTCGATGACAAGACCGTGCTCCACGCCATCATGGGTTTCGATGCGATGGTCGACGACAGCAAGCTCACGCTCGCCCATGGTTATGTGGTGGAGGGTGGCGAACTGCGCGGGCTGGCGAGCGGCTCGGGCACCGTGGTACGCAAGATCGATCGCTTTCCCGATAGCGTCGAGTTGCGCTTCGCCGATGCCGAGGGTCGCGGCTATCAGCTCACGGGGCGAGCGCTCACCACGTTTCCCTGGCAATGCTGGCCGAACATGGTGTCGTTCAATGTCCTCGCCGAATGGCAATTGCAGGGCCGCAAGGCCTACGGCGAAATGCAGGATTTCTTCGAGCTGCCGCAGCTCAACCGTCTACACGGCGCGCAGCACAGCGCACGCGACGCCAGCGCGGGCTGATTGTGGGCCGCTACGAGGCCGTGCTGTTCGACCTTGACGGCACGCTGGTCGACACGCGTACGGCGTCGTGGCCATTGTTCGCGCAAACCAGTCGGGCCTTCGCGTTGGGCATCAATACGCGTGAGCAGTTTTTTGCGATCTTCGCGGGGAATTTCTTCGAGTCGCTGGCACGCCACTGCGGTGACAAAGAGAAGGCCGTGGCGGCCGGTAAACATTTCATGGAGCTGATCCGCGTGCATTACGATCCGCCCTTCATCGAAGGCATCGTCGAGGTCGTGCGTGCGCTGGCGGTGAGCCATACGCTGGCGGTGATCTCGAGCAACATGCAGGTGACGATTCGGCGGCTGTTGCGAGCAGGCGGTATCGACGCACATTTCGCGACCGTCTACGCCGGCGATACGCAACCGAGCAAGTCGGCGGCGATTGCCGATTTCCTCAGCGGCGACTGGGCACCGCCCGCGAGCCGTCGCCAGTTCGAGCGTGGGCAGGTGGTGCTCATCACCGATACCACCGGTGATGTCGGCGAGGCCCGCGCTAGCGGTATCGATGCTATCGGTGTCGAGTGGGGCATGCACAACGAACAGATGCTCGTGGCAGCAGGCGCACAACAAGTGGCGAATAAGCCGCAGCAACTGCTGCAATGGATCAATCAGTCGTAGACGCGAACAGGAGAAAATCTGTAGCCATGGGCATCATCGCGGAAGGATATAACTGCTTCGAAACCGACAAGGCACCGGAGGGCACCATACTGTTCCTGCCCGATCCGAAAGCGGTCATTGCGCTGATACAGAGTGGCAAGCTCAACAATCACATCCTGCTCGCGCAGGGTGGCACCACCACCTTCCTCGCGCCGGCGCTCAGCATGGGCGCCATCGGTGTGATGACATTGTCCGGCGCACCGGAAAGCCATCTCGGCATCCTGTCCCGCGAATTTCAGATCCCGTGCATCATGACCACCTACTTGTGTGCAAGCGCGAGCCGCTATGTGACCGGTGGCGATAACGCCGCGCACTTTGCTGCGGTGACTGCGGGCTTGAACGGCAAGCGCGTGCGCCTCAATTGCCGCGAAAGCGACCTCGGTCGCGTCGAGCTCTTGGATTGAGGCGGCCATCATGACTGCTGCCTATCTCAAACGTTACGAGGCCAGCGACAATGGCTTGCGTTTTCAGGAACTGACCTATACCGGTAATTTCGTCGGCCTCGACGCGGTGCCAGATGGCATCCTCGGCGATCGCATCATGAAACAGCGCGCCACCAGCCGCGTGTTGGAGCGGGTTGATGAGGCGGCGGTGCGCGCCGACGAGTTCAACATCGCTGAACTGAACGATCTCAATAATTATCTCGCCTGGAACATCTGGGATGTGCTGGTAATGCGCGCCACCGAAGGCGCGTCCGGCATGATTCCGCGCCAGGAGTACGAAATCCTGGCGATGATGCATGCGTTTTATCGCTGGCCCGAACTGCTGCGCATGACCAGCGACGAGGTCGGTGTGCAGGGCGTACTCGACATCGGCGCCTCGGCGCGTAACGAAGTGGGTACCAAGATCAACTGCGTGCACGACTGGTGTATAGGTGCGGTCGGTTTTGGTATGGGACGCTGTGCGCTGCTCGCGCTGGAAGCGATCCGCGCGGATGATTACATCGAGGAAAGTTCGATCATCTTGAAGTTCATGCAGCGCGTGCAGTGGGGCAAGCGTCAGGACGGCTGGATCCTGAATTCGCAGAACCGCTACCGCTGCGAGATACACACGCAACAAGTACGCGACCGGCTGGTGCCGCTGATCGAACCGTGTACCCACGGCAGCCCGATCCACGACGCCCTGATCCGCTTCAATGCGGCTGCGGAACTGCTGTCCTTCCTCGATCACTTTGACTGTCGCCTTGGTCTCGGCGACACCGGTCCCTACCGCCTGACTAATGGCAATCTGCTCATCATCCGTGATCTGTTTTGTAACGAGGAGGCCTATCACTGGAGCGATGTGTGCGATCACGAGGGCGTGCCGCACTGCTACACGGTGTTGCTCGAAATAAATGCCGAGGCAATGGCGCTGGAAGAAATCCGCGTCAACGATATCTCTACCACTTTCACGCGACCGAAGAACTATATCCCGCACGTAGTCGGCGGCGCGGTGTTAGTGCGTGAGAAGTGGGACACGCCGATGAGCGAGGTCTATCCAGTGCCGATAGCCGAACTTGCGCCGCGCCTGACCGGCATCCAGAACGCAACCTTGAAGCTCTACGGCAAAATCGCACGCATGAGCCGTCGTCAGCTGATCACCAACGGCATGTATGTCTACTACGCGGGCATGATCCTGCCGCACCTGCGTCGCGCGGGTACTTACGACAAGGCCTGCAGCGATTATGAGTTGTGGGAAATCGACCAGCGGGTGTCGAACTATTACTACGAAATCGGCAAGCGTGGCTTCGCGCAAAATACGGTGCCGAATAAGATCTTTTCCGGCGCCGGTTATCTGCCATTCGGCGAAAATGCCGATCGGCGTCGCTCGAAGTATTTCTGGAGTTGAGTAGGATGTCGGCCCTCGATGTGAGCAGCCAGGCAGACGCAATGCTCGACGCGGAAGTGTTCAATTTACTGAATGCCATCCATCTCAAGCGCATGGTGAGCAATGCGCAGCTCGCTGCGCTGTTAGGTGTGGATACGGCGGCGTTAGTCGCGCCACTCGCGGCGGCGGTGGACGCGGGGCTCATCATGACCACATCAGCCGGTCACCTGCTGCTGCCCGAGGGCACGGACGCCGTGCAGCACTACTATCGCGAATACTACGCAACGCTGCGCCACAACCCGCACTTTGCGCCCTGGTATGCACGTTTCGAGATCTTGAACACGCGTTTCATCGCGTTGCTCACGACCTGGCAGCGCGACAGCGCTGATGATGACGCGCTCTACAAGGCGCTCGAAACCGTCGAACAGTTGAGTGATGCGCTGGCCACGCTCTGCCCGCTGCTGCCGCGCTATGCCGATTATCAGCGTCGCTTCGCCGCCGCCATCAACGCCATCGAGGACGGCGATACGGATCTGCTCTGCAATCCGCGCCGCGATTCGGCCCATAACATCTGGTTCGAGTTTCACGAAGATATTCTCGGCGTGTTGGCCCGACCCCGCGACACGACTTGACGTGACCTTGGCACGCGCTGGCCATCAACCCATACCCCTAGGAGAGAGAGCATGAACGATCGATTAGCCAAGGGCGGCGATCCCGCCAAGCAACCCTATGCGGGCTATTACTTACGCCACGATCGCTCGATCAGCGAGGCTGACCCCGAACTGACCCAGACCGGTCCGAATACGCCGATGGGTGAATATCTACGCCGCTTCTGGCAACCGGTCTGTCTCGCACAGGAATTGACCGAAGTACCCAAAGCGATTCGCATCATGGG
>JAYWAC010000159.1:0-34675 GCA_043782755.1 Pseudomonadota bacterium
AAATGACGGGGCGGCCACTGCGTGCCGCCCCGCTCTCGACGAGAACCGCGTACAGGCGGACATCAGCGTCAAGTTCTAAGCGTCGAGAGCGGGGCGGCACGCAGTGGCCGCCCCGTCATTTGCAATCGTCGCTTAAGCGTTCTTGCGCCGCTGGGAGGCGGCGACGATCAGAGTGTAGAAGCTGCGGCCCTGGGTGGTCACCAGTTCCACCACCGCGTCGATCAGATTCCTGTCCAGACATACCAGCGGCAGCTCGTAGGTGGTGGTGCCGAGCATCACCACGTTGCGCAGCGTGATGCGCGCGATATCCCGGCTACGGTCGGCCGCGAAGTTGACTGCGGCCGATACTAGTGGCTCGATGATGAGCTTGCTGGCGGTGGCGGAGGAGACACTTTTCACGCTGAGCTCATGATCAAAAAGCTTCTTGCGCAGCGCGCGATAGACAGTCTCCGACGTGCACACATGCACCAGTTGCTCGCGTCCCCGATAATCAAACGACAGCGTGAAGCTGCCGTCCGTGGGTTGCTGCTGATCCTGTAGCGCGAAATTTTCTAATGAAGTGGTACGCAGTCGGCCGATGCCGACCAGGTCGAATTCGGCCTTGAGTTTCAGTGGCGGGTTGTTGGCCGACCCTACCAGCGCCGCGCAGGTCCGACGCGCCTGCGCCAGATGGGGCTCGACGGTTTCCGTCGGTCGCGCTGCCCGACTCGGCACTACCCGCGATTGCACCCGCGAGATCGGATTGTCGGTCAGCTCAATAGTCAGGGGTTCGGTATTGTCGTCGGCCATGGCATGCACTCCTCGGCGACACAATGCGCGTCGCGCGTCGGTAATATCGGCGAGGCGCAGGCCTGCCTGGACGGCACTGCGTCACATAACGGCAAGCGCAAGTCACGTTTGTTTGCATTTGCTCTTATCGTCCAACTGCGGGCTTACAGCGTGCGTCCGTGGTGGGGCCGCAACCCGCCTTCGCCACCACCTGCGGCCGGTTTGCGGGCTCATGGCGATGGGCTATTCTGCCGGTCCCACCGCGTCGCGCCTGCTATCCAATCGGTGGCCCGCGTGCCGCATGAGTTCGACATCAGGAATAGCCATCGCAGCATGAACGTCGACACGATCAAGATGCCGGTCCGCGAACTGGCTCTCGGCATGCAGGTGGTGAAGCTCGACCGGCCGTGGTTGGGCACCCCCTTTCTCCTGCAGGGCTTCCGTATCTCTACTAACGAAGAGTTGCAGCAGCTCGCCCGCCACTGCAGCTATGTCTACGTCGAGCTCAAGCAAGGTGTCACGCCGGCATCGGGTCGCGGCGAGCTGGTGACCTTGAACGAAGAAGGCGACGTGGTCGAGATCAAGCGCAGCGTGTCGGCCTTGTCGGCACGCGAGCGCGACAACGAGGTCAGTGACCCGGCCGCGCTGCCGCGTCCGGCGGTCACCTATGCACTGGAAAGCACTTTCAGCGAGGAATTGCCCCGCACCCGCGCCGCGCTCGCCGCGACCAAGGCCGCCGTCAAAGTCTTGATCGATGGTGTACGCGAGAGCCGTTTCATGTCCCTGGACATGATCAAGAACACGGCGGTGGTGCTTGAGGAATCGATGCTGCGCAATCCTGACCCGGCAATGCTGCTGCGCGCGTTATCCAACGACGAGCCGTTCTCGTTTCGCCACTGTGTGAACAGCACCATTCTCGCCATCAGCATGGGCCGCGCGCTGGGTCTGCGTCGGCAGATAGTCCATGAACTGACGATGGGCATGTTGCTCGCTGATCTCGGCAAGCTGCGCGTCCCTAAAGAACTGCTGCGCGCTCATCGTCGTCTCGACAAACGTGAAACCGAAGTCATCAAGCTGCACGTCAAGTTCGGTGTCGAAATCGCGACCGACCTCGGCGGTTTGACACGAGGCAGCCTGGAAGTGGTCGGCGGCCACCACGAACGCTTCGACGGTTCGGGTTATCCGCGTGGTCTTGAAGGCGGTGAGATTCCGCTGCTGGCGCGCATCGCCGGCCTGGCCGATACCTTTGACGCGGTTACCAGCGAACGCACCTACTCGGCTGCTATTGTCATGCACGAGGCGGTGCAAGAACTCTATGCCGCGACCGTCGAGGTCTTTCAGCGCGAGCTGATCCAGACCCTCATCAATGTACTCGGCACCCATCCCATCGGTAGCCTGGTGGAATTGGCCGACGGCAGCGTCGCGCTGGTCATGGCGCAGAACCGCGAACGGCGTTTGTTGCCGTGGGTGATGTGCTTGAGCGATACCGCCAAGCGGCCCATCACGACGCGCAGTCTGCGCAATCTCGCGGCTGAGGGTGGGCCGGCGGTACGCCAGGTGCTGGACCATGGCAGCTACGGTTTTGCGATGCCGGGCGCCGAGATTCTGCCGACCTGAGCGGCCACGCTCTCATGGCGCGATGCGACGCGAGCGATTAGACTTCGACCGATGTCCAAGAAGAGCTACATCATTGGCCGTGCAGGTGATATCACCTTGTACGACGATACCGTGTCGCGCCGCCACGCGCGCCTCGATGTCGATGGCGATGAATGTTTTCTGACTGATCTCGAGTCCCGCAACGGCACCTATCTCATTCGCGACAAGCAACTGCTGCCCTTTTCCAAGGGGCGGGTGAGTAACGATCAGGTGTTCGCTTTTGGCGAATGTGTGCGCACCATGATCCAGTTGCTGTCCAGTATTCCGGGCCGTGACGAGCCGCAGGCCGACGCAGCGTCGCTGACGTCCGCGTCGCCGCCCGAAGCGACCAGTTTCAACGCCACCATGGTCAGTCTGCCGGCCGTGCAGCGGCTCACCGCGCTCGACATCATCGGCCTGTTGGAACGGGCCGAGGACGCGTTGAATGCCGGGCGCCCGCTGACGGAAGTGTGTGAAAAGCTCGGGATAAGCGAGCAGCGCTATCAGCGTTGGTGCCGTGAATACGGCGCGACGCGTATCGAACGCGAAGGCAACACCCAGGCCTTGCGCCGTGAGAACGAGCGCCTGCGTAAGTTGGTGTCCGATCTGTCATTGGAACGCGATGCGCTGCGCGAAGCGCTGGAAGTGGCTCGCCATCGCATCCGCACCGAAGGCCCCACCCCACCCAATCTAAGTGTGGTGGTAGTGGGCGACGGCAAGGGCAAGAACTGACGCGCGCCCGTCGCGGCGCGCGTTTTTCCAATCTCTACTATCAAGCGGGCTTGTCGCCCAGTCCAGTCTTGCGTCGTGCCTGTCCATTGGCGGCATGGGGCGTGCGCAGCACGCTGTCGTTATCCTTCTCGATTTCCCTTGCGGCATCGGCCAGCTGCGCTGCGCTGCGCATCATCTCGTGGCCGGCACTGACCAGGGTGATGTACTGCGTCGGATCCTGTTCGATGAAACAGCCACGGGTGGTGACACTCGCCACCGCTTCAGCGATGGTCAGTGCGGCATAGGCCTTGGCCGCCGCATAGGGATTGGCGAATTCGGCGGCGGCGATCGCCATCTCGGCGCTGACGGTGATGCTTGGCAGCGCCGCCTGGGCGCCATTCTTCATGGTGTCGATGACGCGGTCGAGTTCGTTCTGCACCGCGCGTAACACACCGCAGATCGCCAGCACTTTGATGACGTCGGCGTTGAACAGCGCCATTTCACTCGGGTCGAGGAATTCACGGCGCGCACCGATCATGGGATCGCATGGCAGGATCATGAAGCCGAGATTCTCGACCACCTGTTTGACCTGCTTGCCTTCCTCGTTCTTCTTGAAGAAAGCCTTCTTCGACGGTGCGTCGCCGATGGCAATGGTGGCGACACCGGCCGCCAGCAAGGCCTCGCGTGCCTTGCTCGGTCCGGGCAGTGCGGCATTGGGACTGACCAGCAGCACAAGGTCGGCGCCGAACGCGATGCAGTCGGCAGTCGGCCCAGCACAGGCGGCGGGATCGAGTTTCGCGCCGCTGGTATAGGCGCGGGTTTCGAGGTCGTCGCGATCGGCGCGCTCGTCCAATAGCAAGTCGAGTAGCGGTGCGGCGCCGATGCAGCCGAGTTTGAGTACGCCGAGTTTAAAAGCACGCTCCGTCATGGTTGATTCCTCCCCGAGAGATGGCCGCTCAAGCGGCGCGGTATTGTTATGAAGCGTCGCGTCCACATAAAAGAAGACCGGATAAAAGAAGACCGGCACAGGGCCGGTCTTTCCATCGCTTTCGAAAGTCTATCAGGCCTTCTTGGCGAAGGCGCTGCACCAGCCCTTGGCGCTGACTGCGGAGCCGGCGAACAACGCGCACGGACCAAATTCTGCGGTGCCGCCCTGGAACAGCTGGCAAGCCGAGCACTGGCTGCCGGCGACGTAGACCGGGAACTTGACCTTGTCGGCCTTGGTAGCATCGCTCACGTAGCCGAGCGCCTGCGCCTGCGGGCCGGCTTCGTCGACGTGGGGCAGATCGGCCGCTAGTGCGGGTCGGCCAACGCCGGTCACGGCCACCGCCGCGAGGCCCGCACAGATGCGACCAAAGCCGCGGCGATCAATCGAATTCGACATGTTGTTTCTCCTCCAGAAGGGTAGATAAAACCGGAACCGCTATTGTGGACCGCGACGCAGCCCTCGTACATGTTTTGGCATCAAGTGGGCCACGTGTTTATGGTGGTATCACCAAGCTTGTACGCACGCCGGCCCACCGTGGACCACGTCCCTAACTCTTCGTTCGCGCCAGTCCAAGACGCAAGGCGATGGCGTACACTCCGGACCATCTCCACGAGCCGTTGGTGAGCGGGAGGAATGCCATGAATCGAAGGGGCGGGGCTTCTCTCTCATGACCAAACTCATTGATCAGTTGTCCGAGGATTTCGTCTCGCGCTATGGGCGCGATCTCTATCACTGCTCAAGCTGCAATTATTGCGTTGACGCAGTCTGGCCGGAGCGCGGTATGCACGCGGTGTGCGCGACCATGGAACAGCATAGCCGCGCACCCGGCTATTCGGGCCGTGGCTATATCGAGGCTGCGCGCGCGATTCTGGAAGGTCAGGCCTTGGATGGCACGGCGCTCGCCGAACGGGTTTTCACCTGCACGACCTGCGGTAACTGCGAAGCGGCCTGTCCCATCGGTCTGCGTCCGGCACAGGTCGGCCGTGCGCTACGCGAGGAATTGCTCGAAGCCGACTGCCTACCGCCAGCGTTGCAGCGGGCGCGTGACACTTTTCTCGCGCACGGCAATCCCTACGGCGTCGCGCGTGGTCAACGTCATGCCTGGGCCACGGCGCTTGAACAGGCCGCGCCCGGTGAGGGCGTCACGCTGTTCGCCGGCTGTGCCGCCGCCCTCGCGCCCGGCGAAGAGGCGCTGGCCAGTCACGCGCTGCTGCGCGCCGTCGGCCTTAATGTGCATGTCGCGCAGGATGGCTGTTGTGGCGCGCCGCTCGCTGAACTCGGCCTGCGACGAGAAGGGCAGGCGTTGGCATCTGCCGCAGCCACCCGGCTCGCGGGATGCGAGGTGCTGGTCGCCGGTTGTGAGTGTCGTCGGCAATTGCGCACGGCCGGCCTTGAGTCGCGCAGTCTCGCCCATTGGCTGTGCGCGGCCCATGCCGATGGCAGCCTGCGTCTGCGCTGGAAGGACGGCGTGTCGCCCCCGGCGGCCGTGCAATTGATGGAGTCCTGCCAACTCAAGCGCGACACGGGCGGCGGTGAAGAAGCTGCGGTCGCGGTCTTGTTGAAGTCCTTGGGCGTGGCCTTGCGGAACCCCGACTTCCCCAATCCCCATGCTACCTGCTGCGGCGCGGGCGGTGGTATGCCGGCCATGGCGCCGGCCTCGGCCGCACGCATGGCACGCGCACGCCTGCCCAAGAGCGGTGTGGCAATGAGCCTTGATGCGCGCTGTGCAAGTCACCTGCGTGCTTGTGCCGAGGAGGGTGTCGAGGTGCTTGGCTTCGCGAGCTTTATTGCGCGTTACTTCACGCTTGAAGCGGGGGTTGTGTCATGAGCGAAACCCCGCTATCGCAGGCGCTGGCTTCTGAACTCAACGGAGTCGCGCTCTATGCCGATCCCATCGATCTGCTCAACTATCGGCGTGACTGTTCGATGGTGGCGGCGGGCAAGGCGGAACTCGCCGTGCAGCCGAGTACCGCCGAACAGGTGGTGGTCATCGTCAAACAGGCCGCTGCCCATGGCACGTCGATCTATGTGCGCGGCGGCGGCACCATGTATGCGGGCGGTGCCAATCCCCATGCGGGTGGTTTGGTCGTCGACGTGTCGCGCATGACACGGGTGCTGGAACTCGATCTCGCACGCGGCGTGGTGGTGGTCGAGCCCGGCATACGCTTTGCCGCCCTGCTCGCGCAACTTAGCGTGCACGGACAGACGGTCGGCATCGTGCCCTCGACCGGGCCGGCGGCGACGGTCGGTGGCGCCTTGTCAGCTCATGCGCTCGGCACCGGATCGCCGCGTCATCAAAGCATGGGCGACTGCGTGGCGGGACTGGAAGTGGTGCTGGCTGACGGCACGCGCCTGCGCACCGGCAGCGCCGCCTGTCGCGACGCCGGCTTCTTTCAACGCTACTGCATGGGGCCCGATCTGACGGGTTTGTTTATCGGTGCCGATGCCACCCTCGGCGTGGTCACCGCCATCGCGCTATGGCTCTATCCACTGCCGGCGGCGCGCGAGACTTTCTGTGTGGGCTTTAGCGAGCCGGCCGCCGCCGCGCGTTTCCTGGTCGAAGTGCAGGGCCGCGAACTGACCCGCAACGTCTGGTACGCCGCCGGGTACGAAGGCGGCACGGTGCGCGCGCGGGTACTCACGGCGCGTCCGGAATTCGACACCACGACATTGCCTGGCTACTGCATCGGCTTTGACATCGGCGGCGAGCGTGAGGACATCACACGAGATCGCCGTCGCTTGATGACCTTGGCGACCCAACACGACGGCGCTGAGTGCGGCATCTTCGATGAGATCTATTTCCATACCCTGCGTCTGGACGAGAACTACTGGTATTCCTTCGCTGGCTATTTCTCGCGCTCGCGCTGCGCGATCCTCATGACATCACTGCCCTGTGATCGACTCGTGGACTTTTGCACGGCGGTCGATAGCTTGCGCGCGCGCTGGCCGGCCTTCGTGTGGGGCGCGGCAACGGTGCTGTGTCGGCGCGGACTGCATGGCGGCGTGCTCGCCTTCTATGATGAGCGCAGCGAATGGCCAGCCATGCAGGAAGCGATCTCGCAGGCTACCGGTGTACTGCGCGGCGCGGGCTGTGTGCCCTATAAGAGCGGCAAGCTGTGGGCCGATGAAGTACGCGCGAGCGGTGCCTACTACAGCGTGCTTCAGCGCATCAAGCGCGGACTTGATCCGCAGGGCTTGTTGTCACCGGGCAATCTCGGGCTTTGAAGCGCGCATGGGACACGGCGGTGTGCGCCGCATCGGGTGTACAGAGAGCGGCTTACTTGAGCAACTGGTCGAGCTTTTCGCGCAACAGGCGTTTGTTGAACTTGCCGACGCCGGTCTTAGGAATCTCATCGAGGTAGATCAGGCGATCGGGCAGCCACCACTTGGCGAAGCCCGCGTTCAACAGATGTTGGCGCAGTTCGTCCTCGCTCGGCCGTTCATCACCACGCGCGACAATGAAGGCTAGCGGACGCTCCAACCATTTGTCATGGGGCATACCAACCACAGTCGCTTCGCGCAGCGCGCCATGGGCCATCAATGAATTCTCAAGATCAACCGAGGAAATCCATTCGCCGCCGCTCTTGATCAAATCCTTGGCGCGATCGACCAGTTTCATCACACCGTCGGCATTGACCGACGCGATATCGCCGCTCTTCCACCAGCCGTCGATGAAGCTCTCGGCACTGCGTGGTTCGTCGATGTAGGTGGTCGCGATCCACGGGCCGCGCACATAGACCTCGCCGATAGCTTTGTCGTCCCACGGGATGAGATTGCCGTCATCGTCCAAGACCTTGCGCTCGACCGTCGGCGCGGGAATGCCCTGACGCACGCGGATAGCAATCTTGTCGTCGACGCTCAAATCTTGCTGATCGCCACGGATATAAGTCAGCGTCGCGAGCGGCGCGCATTCGGTTGAACCCCAGGCGGTCAGGATCGGCACACCGTGGTTTTCCTGGTAATACTTCATGACCGAGGCCGGAGTCGCAGAACCACCGAGCAACAGACCACGCAGACTGGAAATATCGCGCGGCTCGGCTTGCAGAAGATTCATCATGTCGATGCCAACCGTCACCGCACCATGGGCGAAGGTCACGCGCTGTTCGGCGATCAGGTTCAAGTTGTCGGCGGCCTGGGGACGCTCACCCGGAAACACGAACTTCGCACCGACCCACACGCCGGCAAAAGGCACGCCCCAGGAATTGACGTGGAACATCGGCGCGATGGGCATGAGCACATCCTTCTCCGACATTGCCATGCCATCGACGTGACTCAACATCATGGAATGCAAGACCAGCGCGCGATGGCTATAGACCACGCCCTTGGGATTACCGGTGGTGGCCGAGGTGAAGCAGATCGAAGCCGGCGCATCTTCGTCGATGTCACCGTATTGCGCTTGCGGATCGCCGCGCTCCAGCAGCTCTTCGTAGCTCAAGAGATTCGGAATACTGGAGGCGGGGACTTTATCCGCAAGGATCACATAGGTGGTGACGGTCTTCAGCAGCGGCACCAGATTTTCGACGGTCTTGAGCAGATCGGGTGAGAAAAAAACGGCCTTGTCTTGAGCGTGATTCATCGTGTAGGCGATGTGTTCGTCCGACAATCGCAGATTGGCGGTATGCAGCACCGAGCCCGCGCAGGGAATGCCGAAGTACAACTCGAGATGATGGTGGGTGTTCCAGGCCAGCGTCGCGGCCTTGTCGCTCGCACCCACGCCGATGGCCTTTAGCGCACTCGCCAGTCGCCGCACACGCTTGCAGAAATCGGCATAGGTATAGCGGAACAGGCTGCCGTCGCTGTTGCGCGAGACGATTTCCTTGTGTGGAAAATACTGCTCGGGGCGTTCGACGACGCGCACGAGATTCAAGTTGTAGCTGGCCATGGGCTGTCCTGCTTGGGGTTCAAGGGCGGGCTAACCGCATCGCGGTGCGCCGGGGAGCGCCACCATAGAAAAATTGCCGGTCTATTGCCAGCCTGCTTTTGTGTGGGGGTGCTGTCGCTGCGCCGCGCAGCGGCTGCTTTCAGCGGCGATGGTCGCGGTTGCGATCGAGTTCCGCCACGCAGTGTTCGAGCTGGCGTTCGCCGCGCGCGTCCAGCTCGACGAAGCGCGCGCCGACCCGTGGCGCGCTGCGTGCGCGTGACGGCAGCATGTGGCGCACTTCGACCAGCGCGCGCAGGGTGCCGTGAGCGGGCAGATCGATTTCGCAGGCGGTAGCTTGGCCACATTCATGTTCGATGTTGGCGACATCGCCCGACAGCAGGCGGGCACAGAAGCCGCCCACCGAGAGGTCGCGGATTTCGCCGCGTATCCAGCCGCCGGTGCGGGTTTCGAAGCGTACTGGCACGCCGCGATCGAAAGGCACCGTCACGCGCAATTCGCGCCGACGCTGCGGTTGTTCGATGTCGTCGGGGTAGCGCACTTTGTAATAGGGCAGGCTGCCCTGGCTGCCGCGCGCGATGATGCGGCTGACGAATTTCACCTCCATGCCGTTGATGCGGGTGCGCACCCGCACACCCGGCAGGCGTGCTGCGAGAGCATCGCCGCCGCCCGGCGTAAGCGCGTCTATCACTAGGTAGCCGGCATCCGGCATCAGTTCGATGATGGCGCTTTGATAGGCACAAGCATCGCCTTCCAGGCGGATATCGAGCAGACAGTGGGATTCGAAGATTTTCTTCAGCAGAACGTGACGCGCTTCACGCGGGTCGATGGCTACGATCATGCCACCCGCCACCAGCACGTGATCACGGGCCGCCTCGTCCTCAAGCAAGACCATGGCCGGCAGCGTGATGACGGTCAGGCGAGTCCGACCGGACGCCCGCTGTTGCGCCGATGCAGTCGGCCGCTGGCGTCGTAGGTGGCGATGGCGCGGGCGCCGCCACGCAGGGTCTCGAGCAGGCGCCCGGCCATGTTGCGGTTCAACTCGATGGCTCCACCGTTGACGCGGTTGGCCTTGGCGCAGGCCTTGGCCTGACGTTCGAGCGCACCCATGGACTCGCGGTCGAGTTTGCCGCCTGCCCGGCAAAAATTGCCGGTTGCGGTCTCCAAGGCTGCCACCAGTTCGAGCTTGCGCGCGGCGGCGGCCTCAAGGCCTTCGCTGTCGCGTTGGCGCAGGGCAGTAAACTCCGTTGCCAGCATGGCCGTCAGCTCGTCAAGCAGGGCGCTGAGTTCCTGGCGCAGTTCGGCAAGACGCGACGGCGCGGTGCTCATGACGCTCAGCGTACCTGGCCGCCGCGACCCAGCTGGGTCTCGAAGGCGGTCAGCTTGTCGGCAATCTTGGCATCGTCGATGCGATAGTCGCCGCTCTCGATCGACGTTTTGAGTTCGGCCACACGCGTCTGATCGACTTCCGGTAGCTTCGCCACGGACTCGGTGAGACGCTGCAGGCGGGCAGCGAGATCGGTCAAAGTGACCACGTCGGAAGCCTGGGTCGGCTCGCTTGCGGCAACCACGGACGGGCCTCCAAGCTTGCGCAATCCGCTGTCGACCGCAGAAACATTCTGCGGTCCGGTTCCTTTTATTTCAGCAACCATGTGTTCTGTATCCTCTAGATGGACGGTCTCAGTTAGCGGCCCTTGCGCCGCGTTCCTTTAGTCTGGCTTGGTCTTTTGCGATCCTGGTCGCATAAATAATTCGGCCGTAATTTCGCGAGCTTGGCGTGCAGCTTCGCTACAGTACCGCACCCGCCTGAACCACCACCATGCCGTCGGCGTTGACCACGCCTTCGACCACCCGTTTGGAGTTCAGGTTACGCACCGATACGCGGTCGCCGAGTGCGCCATCCTTCAAGGCCTGGCCTTTGACCCGCACGCTTACGGCAGAGCCGACGCTGGCGATGGTGACTTCGTCGCCGCGTTTCACTAGGCGCGGCAACATCACGTTAGCCGCGTCTAGAATCTGATCCGGGCCGATAGCCCGCGCCGCGATGCGGCCGACTGCGGTTGCCGGGGAGCTCAAATAATCGAGCCGCGTGCCGTTGATACGGCGACGTGCGACGACGACATCATCGGCCGTGATCGTCGCGCCGCGCACGAGACCTCGGGTCGCAACCACCACTTCGGCGAAGCGCGCGACATCGACTGTGACATACATCGACCAGGGCCGGCTGCCGTCGCAGCGCACTTCGACCGCATTCGGCCCGCCGCCGCGCGGTTCGCGGCTGAAACGCATCTCAAGTTGCGCGTCGCATTCGGCAAGCCGCAGGCGCGGATCGAGGCGGCCGAGGTGGAATTCGCTGTCGCTGCTCTCGCCGAGCGACTTCGTGACGAAGGCCTTCACTGCCGTCTCGATGGAGGCGAGTGACTGAATGGCATCGGCGTGGGCCGCCTGGCTCAGGGTCAGCAGCAGTAGAAGCAGCGCTTTATTCATAGGGTCGCGGCGATTCCTGTCTGTGGCGGCGGTGTGGCCGCTCTCGATTGTTCGGGTGCCTCAAATACCGCCTGAACCTATGCAAGTGCCATGCCGGAATAGACGATCCCTGGGGAGCCTCACCGATAACTAAAGCGCGCCGCGCGCGCGCCGCTACCGGCCCTAACCGTTAATGGCGCGCGAGGAAGCGACATGTCTAGTGTGATGCAGGGCGTGGATCGCTTGACCCGCATTGCGGGCCAGAACCGCGTCGAGCTTCTGTTGTTTCAACTCGGGCCGGCGCAGACCTTCGGCATCAATGTCTTCAAGGTACGCGAAGTCCTGAAATGCCCACAGCTGCGCCGCGTGCCACAGTCCAATCCCCATGTCTGCGGCGTCATGCATACCCGCGGGCAAACCGTCACGGTCATCGATCTCGCGTCGGTGGTGGGGATGCCACCGCTGGCCGGTCACGACGACGAATTCGTCGTCATTACCGAATACAACGGTCGTGTGCAGGGTTATCTGGTGGCCAAGGTCGAGCGCATCGTCAACCTGCGCTGGGACGAGATTCATCCGCCACCGCGTGGCATCGGCAACAGCAATTACCTGACCGCAGTGGTCACCGTTGACAACCGCTTGATCGAGATTCTGGACGTTGAACGGGTACTGGCGGAAATCGTCGGCGTCAACGATGTGGTCTCGGCGAGACTGTGCGAGGAGAATGTGTCCACGACCCGCCCGCGCCATGTGTTCGTGGCTGATGACTCAACGGTCGCGCGCAAGCAGATCACCAAGGTGCTGGATCAGATCGGCGTTACCTGCGACATCGCCGAAAATGGCCGCTTGGCCTGGACCGCACTCAAGGACGCCGCCGCTGAACAACCCATCCTCTCCAAGTATGGCATGGTGATTTCCGACATCGAGATGCCGGAGATGGACGGCTATACGCTGACCAGGATGATCAAGTCCGATCCCGAGCTGAAGCAATTGT
The DNA here is from genome assembly GCA_043782755.1 of Pseudomonadota bacterium. GTDB lineage: Bacteria > Pseudomonadota > Gammaproteobacteria > JADJYF01. The sequence goes on from JAYWAC010000159.1 coordinate 12,442, forward strand.
ATGTGTGCCTGCACACCTCGCTGTCCGGCAGTTTCAACCAGTCGATGGCCGACAGCGTGGGCGCCGACCGGCTGGTGCCGAAATTCGTCGCCGATGATCTGGCGACCGTGGTGCGCGAGGTCATTTCGGCCGTGTAGGCGCGAATTCAGTTGCACATTCATTCCACGGTGTTTAGTCATCGAACGAATGTGCAAATGAATTCGCATCTACAGGGTCTTGGATGAATTCGGAGCCGGCAACGCGCCATCGGCCACCCGCTTCGATTGCCGCCGCTAGCGGCAGTCCCTTGCCGCTGCAAGTCTCGCCACCCGCTCCGAAATCGCTGAAATCCGCATCCACACAGCGTTTCCCATTCTTGGCACGCTCTTCGCATTTATGTTCGCAGACAAAAACGCGAACCGAGCGAACAGCATGTCCAACAACATCGACGCCCTAGGCATACACACGCAGGCCCTCGCCCTGCGTGCGCGTCGCGCCGAGATTCTGGCGACCAACCTCGCCAATGCCGACACCCCCGGCTACCAGGCGCGCGATCTCGATTTCGTAGCCGTCCTCGCTGGCGAGGGTGAGCAGGGCGCGATGCGAGTGACCGATGCCCGTCACCTCGGTGGCGCTGATCAGGACTTCGACTTCGCGCTACGTTATCGCGACCCGCTGCAAGCCTCGCTCGATCAGAACACTGTCGACGTGCAGGCCGAACGCGCCGCCTTTACTGATAACGCGATGCGCTATCAGGCCAGTCTCACTTTTCTAAACGCCCGCATTCGCGGCCTCATGTCAGCGCTGCGTGGAGAATAAACATGTCTTTGTTCAACATTTTCAACATCGCAGGTTCGGCGCTTAATGCCGAGAGCATGCGACTGAACACCACCGCCAGCAATATGGCCAACGCCAACAGCGCGGCCAGCAGCAGCGGCGCGACCTATCGTGCTCGCGAGCCGGTGTTTGAACCGATGATGGCCGATGCCTGGGATGCGAATGGCGCGGCCGAGGTCGGCGTGAAGGTCGCCGGCATCGTTGAGAGCCAGGCTCCGCTGCGTCATGAATACCAGCCCGGCAGCCCGCTCGCCGACGCCGACGGTTATGTCTATCTACCGAACGTCAACGTCGTCGAAGAGATGGCCAACATGATTTCCGCATCCCGCAGCTATCAGACCAATGTCGAGGTCATGGACGCCTCCAAGCGCATGTTGCAACAGACCCTGGCCTTGGGCCAGTAAGGCGAGAGAGTACCCACCATGGATAAGACCACCGTTCAGCCTTCGGCGCTCGACCAGTACACCAAGGCCACCGATACCAAGGTCGCCAAGAAGACCGAGCTCGACCAGCAGGCCTTTCTCAACCTGATGGTCACCCAGCTCAAGAATCAGGACCCGACGAAACCGATGGACAGTGCGAACTTCCTGACCCAGATCGCGCAATTCGGCACGGTCAACGGCATCTCGGGTTTGCAGAAATCATTGACGAGCATGTCCTCGGCACTGAGTTCCAGCCAAGCCTTGCAGGCTTCGACCATGGTCGGTCGCGACGTCGTCATCCCGCGCGACAGTTTTACCTTGCACGCCGGTAGCACGGCGCCGGTGTCGGCGGTGCTGCCGAAAAACGCGAGCAACGTCAACGTCAGCATCACCGACAGCACGGGCCAGGCGGTGTTTCACACCAGTCTCGGTGCGAAGACCGCCGGCACGGTGCGTTACGACTGGAACGGTATGCGCGACAACGGCCAGGCCGCCGCGAGCGGCAAGTACACCGTCAAGATCAGCGCCAACATCGACAACGTCCCGACCGCGTTGACGCCGGCCGTGGCGGCGCGCGTCGACAGCGTGTCGCTCGGGCGCAATGGCCTGCCGCCGACGCTCAACGTCAATGGTTATGGTGCCGTCGCGATGGCCGACGTGCTCGAAATTCAATAGCCCACTCAGCAAACATCGGAGCCCAACATGGCTTTCAATCAAGCAATCAGCGGCCTCAAGTCTGCCGAAAACCAACTCAACGTCATCGGCAATAACGTGTCGAACTCGGCGACCACGGGCTTCAAGAAGTCGCGCGTCGAGTTTCAGGATGTATTCGCGGTTTCAAACGTTGGCGGCTCCGGCAACAACATCGGTCGCGGTGTCGATACGGCACGCATCGCCCAGCAGTTTGAGCAGGGCAATATCAATTTCACCGACAACGCGCTCGATCTCGCGGTCAGCGGTCAGGGCTTCTTCCAGCTCAACAATAGCGGCGAGAAGCTCTTTACCCGCGATGGCTCGTTCAGTCTCAACAAGGACGGTTACATCGTCAATTCCAAGGGCCACCAGTTAATGGCGTTTGGCGCGGACAGCGTCGGCAACGTCAACGGCGCGCTGGCACCGTTGCAGTTATCGCAGGCCAACAATCCGCCCAAGGCCAGCACGGGGGTGACCTTCGGCGCGAACTTCGACGCCAACGCCACCGTCCCGACCACGCCGACTTTCGACCCGCTCGATTCGACCAGCTACAACGAGACCACCGCGCTCAACGTGTTTGACTCGATCGGCGCCTCGCATCTACAGCAAATGTACTTCGTGCGCGACGCGGCGGCTAACACCTGGCAGATGCATACCTATGTCGATGGCATCAAGGTGGGCGGCCCCGACCCCATCGTGTTCGACAAGGCGGGCCTGCTGCAGTCGCCGGCCAACGGCCAGATCACCATTCCGCCCTTCACGCCGGGCACGGGTGTGAATCCGATGAACGTCATCGTCACGCTCAGTGGCTCGACCATGTTCGGTGCGCCCTTCGGCGTTAACAAGCTGACTCAGAATGGCTACACCACCGGCCGACTGGCGGGTGTCGATATCGATCAGCAGGGCGTCATCCTCGCGCGGTTCACCAATGGCCAGTCGGCGGTGCAGGGCCAGGTCAGTCTGGCCAACTTTCCCAACCCGCAAGGCTTGCGTCCGGCGGGCGGCAATGGCTGGCAGGAATCGTTCGCCGCCGGTGTGGTGCTGCAAGGCAAGCCCGGTACCGCGAGTCTCGGTCTGATTCAGGGTGGCGCACTTGAGGAATCGAACGTCGACCTCTCGTCGGAACTGGTCGCGCTGATCATCGCGCAGCGCAACTTCCAGGCCAACACCCAAGTGATCAAGACCGACGACGCCGTCACGCAGTCGGTCATCAACATCCGTTGATAGCAACGAGCAAGAGTAGGCCGAGGCAAGCACCATGGACCGCATGATTTATCTGGCGATGTCCGCCGCACAGCAGATGATGAACGGCCAGGCATTGGCCTCGCACAATCTCGCCAACGCCAACACCGTCGGCTTCAAGGCCGACTTCGAAGCGGCGCGCGCGATGCCGGTCTACGGCAATGGCATGCCGACCCGCGCTTACGCCATGCTTGAACGGCCCGGCACCAGCTTTGCGCCGGGTTCAATTGAGACCACCGGCAACGATCTCGATGTTGCGATCAATGGCAACGGCTTCATCGCCGTGCAGGCGCCCGATGGTAGCGAGGCTTACACCCGCGCCGGCGATCTGCAGTTGAACGTCAATGGTCAGTTGATGACCGGCGCCGGTCATCCGGTGCTCGGCAACGGCGGGCCGATAGCTTTGCCGCAATCAGAAAGCATCACCATTGGCGTCGATGGCACGATTTCAATTCGTCCTGTCGGCCAGGAAGCGAGCACGCTCGCGCAGGTCGATCGCATCAAGCTGGTCAACCCCGACGTCAAGCAGCTGCGCAAGGGCGCGGATGGCTTATTTCGTCTCGCCGATAAGAGCAATGCAGCGCCGGACGCCGCAGTGCACATCACGCGTGGCGCGCTCGAACGCAGCAACGTCAACGGCGTAGCCGAGATGGTGCAGCTCATTACCAACTCGCGTCAGTACGACATGGCGGTCAAGGCCATGAGCACGGCTCAGCAGATCGATACCGCTGGCGCCAAGCTGCTCTCCTCGAGCAATTGATTTTTTATTTAATGCAGCACTTTTGCGGAAGCTAAGCCCATGGCATCAGCACTGAACATCGCCCAGACCGGTCTAGACGCACAGCAGACCCGTCTGTCGATTATCTCTAACAACCTGGCCAACGTTGCCACCACCGGCTACAAGAAGAGTCGTCCGAATTTCGAGGACTTGCTCTACGAGACCATCTCGCAACCCGGTGCGTCTTCGTCGCAGAGCACCGAGTTACCCTCTGGTCTCATGCTCGGCACCGGTGTGCGCACGATCTCGACTGCCAAAATTTTCACCCAGGGCACCTTGTCTCAGACCGAGAACGCACTCGATGTCGCGATTCAGGGCCGCGGCTTCTTGCAGGTATTGTTGCCTGACGGTTCCACCGCCTATACCCGCGACGGTGGGCTGTCGATGAATTCCCAGGGTCAGATCGTGACCTCGTCCGGATATCAGATCGACCCGGCCATCACCATTCCGGCTTCGACTTTGTCGATCACCATCGCGCCGGATGGCACGGTCTCGGCGCTGACCGCTGGCAATACCGCACCGACTCAGATTGGCAACATTCAGTTCGCCGATTTCATCAATCCGCAAGGCTTGCAGCCTATCGGCCAGAACCTCTTCAAGGAATCGGTGGCAAGCGGCAATCCGCAGACCAGCACGCCGGGTCTGAACGGTCTCGGCACCTTGATTCAGGGCTCGACCGAGGGCTCGAACGTCAATCCGGTCGAAGAGCTGGTCGACATGATCGAGACCCAGCGCTCCTATGAAATGAATTCCAAGGCCATCCAGACCGTCGACCAGATGCTGCAGTTCGCCACGCAGAACCTGTAGGCATCGTAGCGCGGAGTATCGCAACCATGAGCAAGTCATCATTCATCACTATCCTGCGTGGCGCGCTGGCACTCGTTACGCTCGCATCGCTTGTCGCCTGCGACACGCCGCCGCGTCGCGACCCGGAATACGCCGCGTCCTATCCCGCTGTGCATGGCAGCCCGGCGCAGTCGCAGGCCGCTAGCGGCGCGATTTTTCAGAGCGGCTATGACGTCGCCTTGTTCGAGGATCTGAAGGCCCATCGCATCGGCGACATCCTCACCATCCGTTTGTCCGAGAGCAACCAGGCGGCGAAATCCAACAACAACGCGGTCACCAAGAGTGGCTCATCGAAGATCAAAAATCCCACCATCTTGGGTGCCAAGCCTGAATTCCTGTTGCCCGGCGTCTTGCCGTTGGCGGCGGTGGCCGACAACACACTCGAGACTGATCTGGCGTCGGCCAACGATTATTCCGGCAAGGCCGATTCGAAGCAGAGCAATTCCTTGAATGGCAGTATCACCGTCACCATCGCCGACGTGCTGCCGAATGGCAATCTTCTGGTACGCGGCGAGAAGCGCCTGAATCTCAATCAAGGCAACGAATACATCAAGATTTCCGGCATGGTGCGACCGGTAGATATCGGCACCGACAACTCGGTGATATCGACCAAGATTGCCGACGCCACCATCGTCTATAGCGGCGACGGCGCCAATGCCGATTCGAACAAGGTCGGCTGGCTGGGACGCTTCTTCATGAGCGCGGCCTTCCCGTTCTGAATCTGCTTGCATTGACCACCACGACTTTCATCACCAGACGGCGGAGCATCAAGACCATGATTCGATTTCTGACTCTCAGCGCCTGCCTGCTGGGCGTGATGGCGAATGTTCAAGCCGAGCGCATCAAGGATCTCGCGCAGGTGGCGGGCGTGCGCGACAACCAACTGGTTGGCTACGGCCTCGTGGTCGGTCTCGATGGCACCGGTGATCAGACTTCCCAGACACCTTTCACTGTGCAGAGCATCCGCAACATGCTGACGCAAATGGGCGTGACCGTGCCGGCTACCGTCAATCCGCAATTGAAGAACGTCGCGGCGGTGATGGTGCATGCCAATCTGCCGCCCTTCGCCAAGTCCGGTTCGACCATCGACATCACGGTGTCGTCGATGGGTAATGCCAAGAGCCTGCGCGGCGGCAGCCTGATCATGACGCCGCTCAAGGGCGCCGATGGCAATGTCTACGCCATGGCGCAGGGCAACCTGGTGGTGGGCGGTTTCGGTATCGAATCGAAGGACGGTTCCAGCATCACGGTCAACGTGCCGAGCGTCGGTCGCATTCCCAATGGTGCGACGGTGGAGCGTGAAGTGGCGACGCCCTTCGCCCAGGGCGACTACCTGACCTTGAATCTGCATCAACAGGATTTCACCACCGCGACGCACATGGCGCAGGCTATCGACAAGACGCTCGGCGATCATTCCGCGACCGCGCTCGATGCGTCTTCGGTGCGGGTGCTGGCGCCGGCCGATCCGACCCAGCGCGTGTCCTTCATGTCCATCGTCGAGAACATTGAACTGAGCCCCGGCGATGCGGCGGCCAAAGTGGTGGTCAATTCCCGTACTGGCACGGTCGTGATCGGTAACAAGGTCACCGTCACTGCCGCCGCCGTCACCCACGGCAGTCTGACCGTCACCATCAGCAATGATCCAATAGTCAGTCAGCCAGGCCCCTTGTCCGGTGGCCAGACTGCGGTGGTCGACAAACAGAACATCAGTGTCGATCAGAAGAAGAACCGCATGTTCCTGTTCAACCCGGGTGTCTCGCTGGATGACATCGTGCAGGCGGTGAATGGTGTCGGTGCGGCACCGGGCGATCTGGTCGCGATTCTCGAGGCCTTGAAAGAAGCCGGTGCGCTGCGGGCCGAACTCATCGTGATCTAGTTCGCACTCTTGCCGCCGCGACTGCCATCCAGTGGTCGCGGCTTGCCGCCGGCGCGGCAGGCCTTGCCGCTCGCCCGTCCCGATTTTCCCTTGCAGGCCCGCAATTGCGGGCCTGACTGCGTTTGGCATTGCTTGTGCAATAACACGAGCATGAACAACAAGCTCGACATGCACCCGCTCACCTTGGGCAACACGTCGCCCACCAGCGCTGGCGGGTATGTCGATTTCACGCGCTTCAGCAATCTGCGCGCAGCGGCTCATAAGGACGAGAACGCGGCCATGCAGCAGGTCGCCGACGAGTTCGAGGCGATGTTCGCCGAGACCATGTTGAAGGCGGCACGCGAGGCGGACATGGGCGAAGGCATGTTCAATTCCTCCGAGCTCGACACCTATCACGAGATGATGGACAGCCAGCTCGCGCAGTCCCTGGCCAAGAGCCAGGACTTCGGCTTCAGCAAGATGTTGAGCCAGCAGTTCGCCGCTGCGCTGACAGCCGCCAAGGCCAAGCAAGGCGCGCGCGGCGATGCACTGGCGACCTTGAAGAACGGCACACTCAGCAGTGTCGAGGCGCCGCTGCATGGCGGCGTGACGATGTTACCGCCGGCGCTGCGCGACACCGCGTTCAAGACCAACGTCGATGTGCCGGCCGACCGCCAGGCCTTCATCGATGAACTCGCGCCGATGGCCGCCGCCGCCGCCAGCGATTTGGGCGTCGCGCCGCGCGCTCTGATGGCGCAAGCCGCGCTCGAATCCGGTTGGGGCAAGCACGTCATCCGCATGCCTGATGGCTCGAGTTCGCACAATTATTTCGGCATCAAGGCCAGCGCTGCTTGGAGTGGCCAGGTCGTCAAGGTGCCGACCACGGAATTCATCGGTGGGCGCGCGGTGACGGTCAACGCCAGTTTCCGCGCCTATCCGGATGCCGGCAGTGCGTTCCGCGACTACGTCGATTTCATCGCTCGCAATCCGCGTTATCAGAAAGCCCTCGAACACGGCGCCAACGCCGGTCAATACGCGCACCAACTTGAAGTGGCGGGGTATGCCACCGATCCCAACTACGCGAACAAGATCATGGCCATTCTGTCCGGCGACGGCTTAGACGGCGCCAATGCGAACGCATTCGAAGTGAGCAACTGATATGTCCGGAGATACCTTCAATATCGGCCTCTCGGCGCTGCTCGCTTCGCAGCGTGGACTCGCGACCACCGGCCACAACATCGCCAACGTCAACACCGCCGGCTACAGCCGCCAGCGAGTGACCTTCGAAACGCGGCAACCGCAGTTCGTTGGTGTCGGCTTCGCCGGCAAGGGTGTCGATATCCAATCGATTACGCGCTTGGCCAACGATTTTCTGGTCGACCAATTGCGCATCTCGACGTCCAACCAGGCGCAGGCCGACAAGACCGTCGAGCTGGTTAATCAGGTCGATACGCAAATCGGCGACGCGCTCGTTTCAAGTGGGATGCAGTCCTTTTTCGATTCGGTCGGTGACGCCAACAATGACCCGCGTCAGATGTCGACGCGTCAAGTGGTGGTCGAAAACGGACGTGCAGCGGTCTCGCGTTTTCAGGAACAGGAAGAACAACTCAACGGTCTGTCGCGCAGCGTCAATCGTCAGATGGACGGCATGGTCGATAAGATCAATTCTCTGACCGGTTCGATTGCCAAGATCAACAAGGACATCGCGTTGGGCGCCGGTCTCGCCAGCGGCGTGGTACCGAACGACCTGCTCGACAAGCGTGATCAATTGCTCATTGATCTCTCCAAGCTGGTCGGTGTGAGTACGCAGCAGCGATCCGACGGCATGGTCAACGTGCTGATCGGCGACGGTCAGTTGGTGGTCACTGGTGGCACCTCCGAAAATTTGCAGGCGACTACGAATGTCTTTGATGCTTCGCGCACCGAAATTTCCTTTCGGGTGGGCAGCGCCCTGACCCAGATCACGAGCGCCGTCAGTGGCGGTGAACTCGGCGCACTGGTCGCCTTTCGCGATGCCACGCTTGAGCCTACGCGCAATTCCATCGGACAAATGGCCGCGACTTTCGCCATGAGCATGAATGCCCAACATCGCCAGGGTATGGATCTGCGCGGCGCGATGGGCGGCGACATGTTCAGCATTCCACCGCCGGTGGTGAAGGCCCCGGCCGCCAATACCGGTACCCTGACTGCGGCATTCGATACCAGCAATATCGGTGGCCTGACCAACTCTGACTACCGCATGGCCTACGACGGCTCGAATTTCACCTTATACAAACTGACCGACGGTTCCAGTCGGACTTTGTCCGGTGCTGGGCCATTCAGCGTCGATGGCATGGTGTTGACGGTCGGCACCGCGCCGGCCGCCGGCGACACCTTTCTCATTCAACCGACCAAGTCCGTGCCGCGCGCGATGAAGTTTCTGAGCACCGATCCGGCGGCGCTGGCGCTGTCCGCGCCGAATCGCACTTTGCGCGCCACCAGCAATATCAGCGACGCCACTATTTCGCGTGCCGAGGTGCTGGACAAAACCGATCCGGCGCTGCTGACCACCACCACGCTGGTGTTTGACAACCCGCCCACCAGCTACAAGGTCAATGGACTCGGCGCGAGCGTGGCCTTCAGCAATGGCGCCAACATTGATTTGAATGGCTGGCGCGTGCAGGTCACGGGTGCGCCGGCCGCTGGCGACACCTTCACCGTGCAGAGCAATGCCGGTGGTGTGGGCGACAACACTAACGGTCTGGCCTTGAGCAGGTTGCAGTCCACGCCGATATTGGAAGGCGGCACGGCCACTTTGCAGGAGTCCTACGGTGTGCTGACCGGTGTGGTAGGCGCCGCATCCTCGCAGGCCGATGAAAGCAGCAAGGCGCTGGGCACTTTGACCGAGAACGCCTCAGCGGCGCGTGATGCGATGTCGGGCGTCAATCTCGAGGAGGAGGCGGCCAATCTGTTGCGCTTCCAACAGGCTTACCAGGCCGCCGCCCAAGTAATCAAGGCGGCCGATCAGGCCTTCCAGGCCATTATTGCCGCCACGCGAGGTTAATCGACATGCGCGTCTCTACCAATCAACTCTACAGTCAGACCCTTAATCGGGTTCTCGATCTACAAAGCAACGTGCGCGATGCGACCAACCAGATTTCCAGCGGTAAGCGCATCACACGCCCCGGCGACGACCCGGTCGCGGCCGCCGAGGTCATGCAGATCCACGACCGCACCAATGCCGCCGCGCAGTACGATCGCAACGGTGTGCATGCCGAGTCACGCCTGACCCAGGTCGATGACGTGCTGGGTGGCGTGAGCAACATGCTGCAACGTGTGCACGACTTGGTACTGCAAGGACGCAGCGAGTCACTGAGTAACGCCGATCGCGATTCGATTGCCAAGGAAATCCGCGAGCAGGTCAACGTGCTGGTTGATCTCGGCAACACCCGCAACGCTTCGGGCGAGTACATTTTTTCTGGCGCGGCGGTCGGCACGCGACCCTTTAGCTCCGATGCGCTCGGCAACGTCAGTTACAACGGCGATCAGACCGTACGCGAACTGCAGCTGTCAGAAACCCGCACCATTGCCGAGAGTTTTACTGGCCACGATGCGCTGTTCGCGGTGCGCAATGGCAACGGTACTTTCATCACCGGCCACGCGGCGGGCAACACTGGCACGGGCCAGGTCAGCGACAACACTATTGTCAATGGCGCCGCTTATCTCGCTCATGATTTCCGTATCAGTTTCACCAGCGCGACGAGCTACGACATCATCGACGATACGCTGGGCAGCAATGTCGCGACCGGCCAGGCCTATACCGACGGTGCCGCCATCAACTTCAATGGTTCCCAGGTCACGGTGTTCGGCGTGCCGAATGCGGGCGACCAGTTCACGGTCAAGCCGAGTCAGAACCAGTCGATGTTCAAAACCCTTGGCAATATCGCGTCAACCCTCGAGAAGGGTTACGCCAACCCGGCCGAACAGGCCAATTTTGGTTTTGACATCGACAGGACTATCGAGGCGCTCGACCGCTCGGCGGAGAAAGTCGCCGAACTACGCTCGACCACCGGCGCGCGCCTGAACAGTATTTCTTCCCAGCGCGACGTCAACGATCAGGTCAATCTGAATTTGCAGACCCTGCGTTCCCATCTCGAGGACGTCGACCTGGCCAAGGCCATCACCCAGCTGACCCAGCAGAACACCGCCTTGGAGGCCGCGCAGAAGGCGTTCGTCAAGGTGCAGGGTTTGAGTTTGTTTAATTATTTGTAGAGGGGCGTTCTTGGCGGAATGTGCGAATGAATTCGCACATTCGCGCCTATCCGGATGCTCGGCGCCGCAAAACCTCGACCGCTAGACAAAATCCACACGGCGCCCTCAAGTGGACGTCGCGCGGCGCCGCTAGCCCTCGCTTGACGGGACGTTCTGCGCATCGTGACGCAGTAGCCGCAGCCCGCAGTAGAGGGCCAGACGTGAGCATCGAACCCACCAGCATTGAAGATCAGCTGTTCATGCAGCTGCGCACGGCAACCGTGCAGCGGCTGCGCGCCGCCCAGCGCGGCGACGGCGGTCTGTGCGTACTGCTTGAACGCGAGCGTGCGCATTGTCTGCGGCAGCTCGGCGCGCATGGTACGGCAAGCCGTCGCAGAGTTTTGACGGCGGCCTGAACGCCCATCCGCGCTGCGGCGTCGGAATTCCGACGCCGAGCACGAGCGCTTTTCCCGCTTCCAGTGATCGCTAAACTTTCGTGACATTTCGCTGCCGCCCAGCGGATGTCGTCTTGGCCTTGATCGCGGATTCTTGACAGCACCCCCACGGCCCGCTTACAACGACCCTACCCGTAGAGGTGTGTGCCGGGAATCTGGCGCCCCTCGTTGCCTATCCGGGAAACTACTGATTAATCCAATAACATCGCTTAGATGATGGGGAGTCGCTGCGCCGTGAGCAGTCAGATACCAGTCGTGATCGTGGAACGGGATCCCAATACCCTTCGCGAACTCAAACAAATCCTCCACTATCTCGACATGAGTACCGTGGATATCCCTCCCGACGGTGACCTGGTCGCCATCATGGAGGCCCGACCCGCGCCGTATATGGTGTTGCTCGGTGAATGCGGCGACCCGCGCGCCCAGAGCGAGGCATTTCGCCGTATCAAGGCCGCCGACCCCTATACACCGTTGCTGCTGTTGAGCAGCGGGGAGGGCGCGCCGGTGCCCAGCGAGCTGGACCACGATGCGCTGGCGCGGGTCAAGCTGCCGCTGCGCCAAAGCGAATTCGAGGCCGCGCTACAAAAGGTCAAGACCTACCGCGAGAACCGCCACCAGGAGGGTTCGCCCCGTTCCCTGGAATTGTTCCGCAGCCTGGTCGGCAGCAGCCCTGGCATCCAGCGCGTGCGCAACATGATAGAAATGGTCGCTCGCAGCGACGCCAATGTGCTGATCGTCGGCGAGTCCGGCACTGGCAAGGAGGTGGTGGCGCGCCATGTGCACCATCATTCCAACCGCCGCAGCAAGCCCTTCGTGCCCTTGAACTGTGGCGCGATTCCGGCCGATCTATTGGAAAGCGAACTGTTCGGCCACGAGAAAGGTGCCTTCACCGGTGCCATCGCCAGTCGCCAGGGCCGTTTCGAGATGGCCGACGGCGGGACGTTGTTCCTCGACGAGATCGGCGATATGAGCCTGTCCATGCAGGTCAAGCTGCTGCGTGTGCTACAGGAGCGCAGCTTTGAGCGAGTCGGCAGCAATAAGAATATTTCGGTCAACGTGCGCATCATCGCCGCCACCCACGTGAATCTGGACCAGGCCATCCGCGAAGGGCGTTTCCGCGAGGATTTGTTCTATCGCTTGAATGTCTTTCCGATAGAGACGCCACCGCTGCGCGCACGCACCGAAGACCTGCCGCTGCTGGTCAACGACCTGGTCGAGCGCCTCGACCACGAAGGGCGCGGCACCATCCGCCTGACCCCGTCCTGCGTTGAGTCCCTGACCGAGTACAACTGGCCGGGCAACGTGCGCGAGCTGGCCAACCTGGTCGAGCGCCTGTCGATTCTTTATCCCAATGGTGTGGTGGACGTGCACGACTTGCCGGAGAAATATCGCTCCGCCCAGGTGGTGGCGCGCGCGCCGACCAAGCCCGAAGCGCAGCCGACAGCCGCCAGCGAGATCCCGGCGCTGATCAACCCGCGCCTGCCGCGTGCCGGCCTCGATCTGAAGGAACATCTGACCGTCATCGAACGGGATCTGATCTTGCAGTCGCTGGAGGAGACCGACTGGGTGGTGGCCCACGCCGCCAAGAAGCTGTGCATGGGACGTACGACCCTGGTCGAGAAAATGCGCAAATTCGACCTGGTGCGCGAAGGGATCTGACGGGTCCTTGACACAAGAACCCCACGTCGTCCCGGGGTGTTTTTATCAAGCCACGGTTTTTAAAAGATAAAAAAACCGTGGCACGGTCTTTGCTCGAAGCCTTGTACGTGACCGCAGTATTGACGCTGCGGACTCGAACAAGAACCAACGAGCATGACGACCGCAACCATCACCAACGCCGAACAGTTATGTGAAGCCTTCGCCGAATTCGAAGACGCTTCCCGCGAGCTGTCCTCGTTCTATACCCAGCTCCAGCGCCAGGTCGGTGAGCTGACGGCGGAACTGTCCGCGTCCCGCGCCAGCCAGGCCCGCGAGCTCATGGAAAAGCAGCGGCTCGCGGCGCGCCTCAACAATCTGCTCGACGCTCTGCCGGGCGGGGTGGTGGTACTTGATCAGCGTGGCCTGGTGCAGGAATTCAATCCCGCCGCCAGTGAACTGCTGAGCGACATCGCGCGCGGAGACGCCTGGCACAACATCGTCGACCGCGCTTTTGCGCCGCGCTGGGACGACGGTCACGACCTCTCCTTGACCGACGGCCGTCGCGTCAATATCGCGACACAGGCCTTGAGTGGTGAGCCCGGTCAGATTCTGCTGATCAAGGACGTCACCGAAACCCGTTTACTGCAAGACCAACTGGCGCACCACAAGCGCCTCTCCGCCAAAACCGAGATGGCGGCCGCCATGGCTCACCAGATCCGCACGCCACTGGCGGCAGCGCTGTTGAACGTCGGCAACCTGCGCCGCACCCGTAGCGATGCTGATCGCGAACGGGTGGTCGAGCGCAGCCTGCAAAGCCTGCGCAAGCTCGAACGCCTGGTCGAGGAAATGCTGCTATTCGCGCGCGGCGGCCAGCTGTCGGTCGAGCCGGTGGCGGTGCGGGATCTAGTGGCCGGTATCGAGAGCGCGGCGCGCGAAGCCTTCAGCGTGACGGGCTTCGCGTTCGAATTCGCGCCACTCAGTGACGACGGTCGTGTCTACGTCAACACCTCGGCGCTCACCAGCGTGTGCTTGAATCTCATCGATAACGCTTGCCACGCCTGCCGCAGCCAGGGCCGCGTGACTGTCACCGCCGGTGTGGTCGACGGCAAGCTGTGCTTGGCTTTCCAGGACAACGGGCCCGGCATCTGCGCTGAGCAGGCCGCGCAGATTTTCGAACCCTTTTTCACCACCCGTGCCAATGGCACCGGCTTGGGCCTCGCCGTGGCACGCGCCGTGACCCAGGCCCACGGCGGCGAATTGACCTTGGTCAACGGCAGCGGCAGCGGTGCTTGCTTCCTCATGACCTTGCCACTGATCGCCCCGCAGTCCGAGCAAACACCTTCCGCAGTAAACCCACAGACGCACGCGGTGGCCGCTTTCGAGCCGACCAGAGCGCGCCAGGCAGGATGACATCATGCACAGCCACCCGACTCAGATCCTGATAGTCGAAGACGACCACGCGCTGCGCGAGGCCTTGCTCGACACCGCGTCCTTGGCCGGTTTCGAAGCGACCGGCGCTTGCGACGGTCGGGCTGCCCTTGCAGTGCTGGCCAACGAGCCGTTCGACCTCGTCATCAGCGACATCCAGATGGAGCCGATGGACGGCCACGCCCTGCTGCGTGAAATCCGCAGCCGCTATCGCGATCTGCCGGTGGTGTTGATGACGGCCTACGAATCGATACAAAGCGCGGTCAGCGCCTTGCGCGATGGCGCCACCGACTATCTGGTCAAGCCCTTTGAAGCCGAAGTGTTGGTGGCGCGTATCGACGGCTGGTTGCCGCCGGCATCCGCGCCGCTGGAGAACGACGTGGTGGCGGTCGACCCGGTCAGTCGTCGCGTGTTTGAACTCGCGCGCCGCGTCGCGCAGTCCGATGCCTCGGTGATGATCACCGGCGAATCGGGTGTCGGTAAGGAAATCGTGTTCCGCACCATCCATCGCCATTCGCAGCGCGCGGCGCAGGCGCCGGTCGCGATCAACTGCGCGGCGATCCCCGACAACATGCTTGAAGCGGTGTTGTTCGGTTATGACAAGGGCGCTTTCACCGGTGCCTACAAGGCCAGCCCCGGCAAGTTCGAACAGGCGCAGGATTCAACGCTGCTACTCGATGAGATCTCCGAGATGCCACTTGCGTTGCAGGCCAAACTGCTGCGGGTGTTGCAGGAGCGTCAGGTTGAGCGTCTTGGTTCCAATAAGCTCATCGACCTCGATGTGCGCATCGTCGCCACCACCAACCGCGATCTGCGTCGCGAAGTGGAAGCCGGTCGTTTCCGCGAAGATCTTTACTACCGCTTGAATGTCATGCCGCTCAACGTGCCGCCGCTGCGCCAGCGTCGCGAAGACATCGTGCCGCTGGCTCGTGCTCTGCTGGCGCGCGCTGCCGCCCGTTCCCATCAAGTGCTGCCGGCGATCAACGCCGCCGCCTGCGCACGCCTTACGGAACACAGCTGGCCGGGCAATATTCGCGAGCTCGACAACGTTATGCAGCGCGCGCTGATCCTGCATCAGGGCGCAGGCATAGCCATCGACGATCTGGTGTTCGAAACGATGACGCCGACACTCAGCGCCGTCGTTGTCGAGGCGCCGCGTCATGAGTCACTCGCTTGCGACGACGCGGATGAGGACGAACAAGGCGTCGAATCGCTGGGCGGTGATCTCAAGGACCACGAACGTCGCTTGATCCTGACCGCGCTTGAAGAAGGCCGTGGCAGCCGCAAGTTTGCCGCCGAGAAACTTGGCATCAGCCCACGCACGCTGCGTTACAAGCTCGCCCGTCTGCGCGACGCTGGCGTCGCCGTGCCGAGTGTTTGAACACGTTTCTAACGATAACGAGAACGGGAGAGACGTATGAACAACACCATCGACGCGCAGGCCGTACTCGCGCAGATGCGCGCCCTGACCGCCCAGGCGCGCGGCCTCGAAATGCCGCGCGCGGCGAGCGCGATCAATCCCATCGAAGGTGCCACTCCCGCCGTCAATTTCGGCGACGTGATGAAGAACGCGCTGAACTTCGTCAACGACGGCCAGGTGCAGGCCGCCACCCTCTCGGACAAGTTCGAGCGCGGTGAGAAAGGCGTCGACGTTGCGCAGGTGATGGTCGCCATTCAGAAAGCCAATCTGTCCTTTCAGGCCGCTACCCAGGTGCGCAACAAACTGGTGTCGGCCTACCAGGACATCATGAACATGCCGCTATAAGCACAGGTTACGGTGAGTTACGACCATGGCTGAAGCCGCCACATTCAACGCCCAGGCATCTTTGCTGTTGCTGCTGCGTCAGGTCGGTGTACTGGTCGGCCTGGCGGCGGCGGTGGCACTCGGCCTGTACGTCGCCTTGTGGGCGCACCAGCCGGAATACGCAGTGTTGTTCGCCGATCTGCAGGACCGCGATCTGAATCAAGTTATCGAGCAACTGACCAGCAACAACATTCCTTATCGCATGGATCCCAATGGCGGCACGGTACTGGTGCCGGCCGATCATCTGGCCGATGCGCGCATGAAACTGGCTGGTGCGGGGCTCGCGCCTGGCAACAGTCGCGGCAATGGTTTCGAAGCGATGAATGACGAGCAGCCCTTTGGCACCAGTCAGTTCCTCGAACAAGCCCGCTATCAACATGCCATCGAAGGCGAGTTGTCGCGTTCCATTTCCCATATCACCAATGTGCGTTCGGCGCGCGTACACATCGCGCTGCCCAAACAGTCGGCCTTCGCACGTAGCAAGCGCGATCCAAGCGCGTCGGTGATTGTCGATCTCTACAACGGTCGTCAACTCGAACGTCACCAGGTGGCAGCCATCGCGCAGATGGTCTCGGCGGCTGTGGCCGGCATGCCGGTCAACAAGGTCACGGTCATTGATCAGCGCGGCAATCTGTTGACGGACAACAGCGACAGTTCCGACAGTCTGGTGATGTCGGCCAAACGTTTCGAATACACCCGCACGCTTGAGCAGTCCTATATCGACAGAGTCGAAGCCATCCTCGCGCCGCTGGTCGGGCCCGATGGCGTGCGTGCGCAGGTCACGGCCGATCTCGATTTCACCGAGACCCAGCAATCGCAGGAGAGCTACAACCCCGATCTGCCTGCGGTGCGCAGCGAAAGCACCACCGAGGAAGAGCGCAGCGGTGATGCCGCCAGTGGCGTGCCGGGTGCGCTCAGCAATCAGCCGCCGGCCGCCGCTTCGGCACCCGAGCAGACCGCCAACGCCAATGGTCAGCCACCCGCCGCTGGCGCCAGTGGCGCGGCCAAGACCGCCGCCACTTCGGTCAATAAACGCACGCAGAAAACTCGCAACTATGAACTCGACCACCGCATCGTCGTCGAGAAAAACCACGTTGGCAGCATCCGTCACCTGTCGGTGGCGGTGGTGGTGCGCGTACCGACAGCCACCGCCGCGCCAGCCGCAAGTGGCAAGGCTGCCGAGGGCGATAAGGCCGCTGCCGGTGACAAAACCGATAAGGCCGTTGCCGCCGCCGCGACGCCGGCGCTCAGCGAAGCGGACACCGAACGCATGACCAACCTGGTCAAGGAAGCTATCGGTTTCGACGCCGCGCGCGGTGACTCGGTCAGCATCACCAGCGCCGAATTCCAGGCGCCGCCCGCGCCCGAACCGATTCCCGACGTGCCGATCTGGCAGCAGCCTTGGGTGTGGAATGTGGCCAAGCAGGTGGCCGGTGGATTGTTCGTTCTGCTGGTGTTGTTCGGCGTGATACGTCCGACCGTGAAGTCGCTGATGGCCAAGCCGCTGGCGGCCGCCGGTGGCGGCGAAGTGACGGCGCTCGAGAGTGGCATCGGCGCCAATGGCATGCCGGCCTTGGTCGGCCCGGCCGGCATAGATGGGCAGATGGCATTGACCAATCAACGCGCTGACAGCGGTCCCTTAACCGCGTCTTCCAACATCGATCCGAATATCGACGGCATCAAACAATTCGTGGCCGGTGATCCGCGCGTCGCCGCACAGGTCATCAAGGGCTGGGTTGGCGGCGAGTAGAAAATCCCGGGGTTACCATGGCTGAAGCAGTATCCAATCTCGATGGCGCCCAGAAGGCCGCCATCCTTCTGATGTCGATAGGCGAAGGGCCGGCCGCCGAGATCATGAAACTTCTCGGCCCGCGCGAGGTGCAGAAAATCGGCGTGGCCATGACGGGCCTCGAAGTGGTCTCGCCCAGTAACGTCAAGACCGCGATAGTCGAATTCATCGAGATGGTGCGTTCCTACACCGGCATCGGCATCGGCAACGAGGACTACGTCCGTTCGGTGCTGACCAATGCGCTCGGCGAGGAAAAGGCCACCAGCATGATCGACCGCATCTTGCTTGGCGGTCAGACCAAGGGCCTGGAATCGCTGAAGTGGATGGACCCGCGCGCTATCGTTGAACTGGTGCGCTTCGAGCACCCGCAGATCATCGCCATCGTGCTGAGCTACCTCGACGCCGATCAGTCTGCGGTGGTGCTCGCGCTGTTGCCGGAAAGCGCCCGCGCCGATCTCCTGATGCGCGTCGCGACCATGGATGGCATTCAGCCCGCCGCGATGAGGGAATTGAATGAAATGCTGGAAGCGCAGCTGCGCGGTGGCGCCGGTGGCCCGCAGTCCTCGCTGGGTGGCGTGAAGTGTGCGGCCGAGATTCTGAATTTCGTTGATCGCGGCATCGAGGCCAAGATCAACGAGCAGATCACCGAGGCCGATGCTGATCTCGCGACCAAGATTCAGGACTTGATGTTCACCTTCGAGAATATCGGTGACATCGACGATCGCGGCATCCAGGCGCTGATGCGCGAAGTCTCGACCGACAATCTGGTGCTCGCCATGAAGGGCTGCGATGACACCATCAAGGAAAAGATTTTCAAGAACATGTCGAGTCGCGCGGCTGAGATGCTGCGCGATGACCTGGAATCCAAGGGCCCGGTCAAACTCTCGGAAGTCGAGGGTGCGCAGAAGGAAATCCTGGGGATAGCGCGCCGTCTGGCCGACGAGGGCACGATCAGCCTCGGCGGTTCCGGCGAGCAGATGGTGTAAGGACGAGGACTGAATATGCAGAATGCCGAAGCCATCGCCGCCGAACAGGCAAGCGTCATGACCGAGAGCGGCTTTGGCCCGGGGGAGGGCATAGTCACACCCTACGAGCTGCCGGACATCGAACAGATTCTAGTGCGCAACGGTGCCTACGGCGCGGGCGTGGTGACCGCGCGCGAACTCGAAAGCATCCACAAGCAGGCCTACGCCGAAGGCTTCGAGAGCGGCACGGCGGAAGGCTATGTCGATGGTCAGCGCCGCGCCGCCGTCGACATCCAGATCCGTTGCGAGGCACTTGATGCCATCAGCTTGCAACTCGTCGCTCCGCTCGCGAGCTTGGACGAGGAGATGGTCACCTCGGTGGCTGAACTTGCACTTCTCATCGCGCGGCATCTGGTGCGTCGCGAATTGAAGACCGCGCCCGGTGAAGTGATAGGCGTGGTGCGTGAAACCATGCGCCTGTTGCCGATAGCGAGTCGCGGTACGACCTTGCATCTCAATCCCGACGATGCGGAGCTGGTGCGCTCGGCGCTCGCGATCGATACCGACGGTATCAGCTGGCGGGTCGAAGCGGATCCCTTGATCTCACGCGGTGGCTGCATCGTCGAGACCGAGACCTCGCGCATCGACGCGACCGTCGAGTCACGCATCGCCGCCATCGCCTCGAAGATGTTCGGTGGCGAGCGCGAAGGCGATCGGGGCGCGGCGTGAGCGCTGCCCTCGCGCAATTCACCGAAACTACGTCGGCGGCACGCTGGCGCGCCGGTCTCGCGCCCTATTTCGAACGTCTGGCCGAACCGCCGGCGGTGGCGGTCGAAGGCAAGCTCTCGCGGATGGTCGGCCTGACCTTGGAAGCGGTAGGCTGCCAGGCCGCGATTGGCGACCGTTGTCGTGTCTATAACCCCGGTGGTGTCGATGTCGACGCCGAGGTGGTGGGCTTTTCCGGTGATCGATTATTTCTCATGCCGACGGGTATCCCGCGCGGTCTGTCACCCAATGCGCGTGTGATCCCGCTCGGCGGCGCCGGCGATGTGGCGGTCGGCGAGGCCCTGCTGGGGCGGGTTTTGGATGGCTCTGGCCGCCCGTTGGACAGCCGTGGCGCGCTGCACCTGACCGAGAGGCGGCCGCTATACGGAGAGATGATCAACCCTCTGCAACGCGCCATGATCAGCGAGCCGCTCGATGTCGGCGTGCGTTCCATCAACGCGCTCTTGACGGTCGGTCGCGGCCAGCGCATCGGTCTGTTCGCGCCTTCCGGCGTCGGTAAGTCGGTACTGCTCGGCATGATGACGCGCTTCACCGACGCCGACGTGATCGTGGTCGGTCTGGTCGGCGAACGCGGTCGCGAAGTGAAGGAATTTATCGAACAGATTCTCGGCGAGGACGGCATGGCGCGCGCAGTGGTGGTGGCGACACCGGCCGACAATCCGCCGCTCATGCGTATGCACGGCGCTGCCATGGCGACTAGCATTGCCGAGTATTTCCGCGACACCGGCCGCCATGTGCTGCTGTTGATGGATTCGCTCACGCGTTATGCGCAAGCCAATCGTGAAATCGCCTTGACCATAGGCGAACCGCCCGCCACCCGTGGCTTTCCACCCTCGGTATTCGCACGCCTGCCGCAACTGGTGGAGCGAGCCGGCATGGGCGTCGGCGGTCATGGTTCGATCACGGCGTTCTATACCGTGCTGACCGAGGCCGATGACCCCAACGATCCAGTCGCCGACTCGGCGCGCGCCATCCTCGATGGCCATATCGTGTTGTCGCGCCGTCTTGCCGAGCGCGGTCTGTATCCGGCCATCGACATCGAGAGTTCGATCAGTCGTGTGATGTCGCAGGTGGTGGGCGAACGTCAGCTCAAGTACGCGCGCGCGCTCAAGCATTTCTATTCGCTCTATGAACAGAACGCCGATCTGTTCAATGTCGGCGCCTACCAGCGCGGCGCCAATCCGGAACTCGATAGCGCGGTCGCCATGCGGCCTCAGATCCTGGACTTCCTGCGTCAGGACCGCCGCGCCGCCGTCAATTTCAACGACGCAGTCACCGCCCTTGCGACCGTCACCGGTGGTGACGTGATCGACGGCTAAACCTCCTGAGGTAGAGCGCCATGACCCGCAGCCAGCGCATGAAACGCATCGTGAGCTTGAACGAGATGCAGAAGTCGGTCGCCTCGCAGAAGCTAGTCGCGACCCGCGGCCGTCATGATGGCAATTTGAAGAAGCTCGAAGAATTCCGGCACTATCGCCAGGAATATGCCCGCGCGCTACAGAACCCCGGCCAAGCCATGAGCGCCGCCGTCGCCCGCGATACGCGCGTGTTCTTGGGGCAACTCGAGCGCACCATCAACGCTCTGGAAGCGATGGTGACGCGCTCCGAACGCGAATGTGCCGACGACCTTGTGGCCTGGAAGCGCGAAGCGCAGCGTGCCAATGTGCTGGTTGATATTCTTGATCGCTGCGCGCGTAACGAAAATACCGATAAAGAAGGGCGTCTGCAGCGTGAGATCGATGACAGGCGGGTGGTGATGGCGGGGATGGAATAAGGTTCGGATTTCCCGTTACCGCGCCAGGCGTTGATCGAAATACTCAATCGTCTTCACCAAACCGTCGCGCAGCTTGACGCTGGGTTCCCAGCCCAGCAGCGTGCGGGCGCGGGTGATGTCGGGCTGACGCTGGCGCGGATCATCGGTCGGCAGCGGTTGAAAACTGATCTGGCTGCGTGAGCCGACCATCTCCACCACCAGCTCGGCGAGCTGGCGAATGGTGAATTCGTCGGGATTGCCGAGATTGATAGGTCCCGTGATTTCGACCGGACTGTCCATGAGCTTTAAGAAGCCTGCGATCAAATCATCCACATAACAGAACGAACGGGTCTGCGCGCCATCGCCGTAGAGCGTGATGTTTTGGTTGGCGAGCGCCTGCACGATGAAATTGGAGACCACGCGGCCATCGTTGGGATGCATGCGCGGGCCGTAGGTGTTGAAGATGCGCGCGACCTTGATCGACAGGCCGTGCTGACGGTGGTAATCGAAGAACAGGGTCTCGGCGCAGCGTTTGCCTTCGTCATAGCAGGCGCGCGGACCAATGGGATTGGTGTGGCCCCAGTAGTCCTCGGTCTGCGGATGGATTTCCGGATCGCCGTAGACCTCGCTGGTGGAGGCTTGCAGAATGCGCGCCTTGATGCGCTTGGCCAGACCCAGCATGTTGATCGCGCCGTGCACGCTGGTCTTGGTGGTCTGCACCGGGTCGAACTGGT
>JAYWAC010000160.1:0-13111 GCA_043782755.1 Pseudomonadota bacterium
CTGGATGTGCGACGCAGTGTGCGAGCGCAGCTGCAGTCTCGCCAACGAACGCCAGCATCGCGACCGCTTGTTCGATAGCGCTCGCAGTACTCCGACCCACGTGTTCGAGTGCCGTCACGGGCGCCCCTGCGGCCGGGGTCGGCTGGGTCACCTGGTCTGCAAATTGCCGGTTCACGACGTCGACTAACCTGGCGTTCGGCGCGCTCAGTCCATGCATTGTGACGGTAGAACCGCTGTCTCGCAGACGGTGCAGGAGCTTCTGCAGAATCCAGGCTCCTGCCGTGTCCAAGGCTTCTATACACGAACTATCGACAACGATCTGCTTACCAACCGGCACGCATATCGCATCGAGTTGATCTGTCATTCCGCCCAACTCGCGTGCTGTCCACCTCCCGGACACGGCAACGACCTCCGGCGACGGTTGGGAGATAGCTGCGGGCGCCGGCGAGTCGGACTTCATGGATTCAGTGCACGCTAGTCGCGTCGCCTTGGTCGGTGCGCAAACAGACAGAGCGGCGCATCAGTGTCGACAGCCCTGGCCGGCTGTAACACAGTCCACCCATCTATTAGGGACTCACAAGGTCTAATCCTGAATTTAAATGCACGCTGCTTACTTGAGGCACTATGGAGATGAGATACCGCTCAACTGGTCGGTCTGAGGGGTCGCCTTAAGCATGGCCTCGAAACCCTCGGGGGTGACCGACGGCGACGGTTCGAACGTGAACTGTATGAGGCGATTTCCGAAGCCATCGAAACCCGAGGCCCGCGAAGCGACCGCGTTCCAGCTCGCCATCCTGCTGCCGCCAATGGTCTTGACGAAAGGCAGGGCCTGCACGGGACCGAAGTCCCAACCGATGACGGCTACCCACACCAGATGCGGCGTATCGCGGTCACAAGAAGTCGGATGTACGTTGCACGCTAACTCCGTCCGCCACCCTGTGGCATAGATGGAACTCAGGTTGATTGTGCCGACGTCCTGATCGATTCGGACTGGGCTTGCATCTGGGATACTTTGGCCCACGTCCAGAAAGCCGATAGTAATGCGCGTTTCCGCCACGCTCGACGGCGGGCCGTCGGGTCTGTTTGACAGCACGCTCCTTTCGTCGTTGAGCCCGTCTGTGAAAGTGACGACGGTGTTCGCCATGCGTTCGTCGCCCACAGTGATGGACATTGCACGCCATGTCTCGGCTTCTGCGGGTGACAGCGAGAACATCAGCAATGCGGCGAAGAGTGCCGTATGGCACGGTCGAAACCCTGTAGTCATGGCAGCCCTCAACAGACGGTGAACGCGAACGCAACTCGATGGCTTCGCCCTGCTGTGCCGATGTTCGACAGCAATTAGGGCGGCTCTTGGTGGGGACTGTAATGACCGACGATACCTCTATCGGTGCGCTAGCCAACAGTCAGTTTTTGCGAGGACATTTTGTCCCTACTTGTCCTATCTCTAGGCAGACAGAGCGTCCCCTAGTACCCCAGCCATTTCGTCGAATCACGTCGCGCTGCCAACGCATCAGAAGCCGGCTCGCCGCTGCTGACTGATTGAGCAACTCTGTACCGCTGCTGTTAGGCATTTTGACCGGCTTTGGCATCGATTACCGCGACCGCATTTATCCGCACGACACTGTCAGATCGAATCTGAACTTCTACAGATGGCGCCACGCAAGTACGGCGTTCAGATGCGAACCACCTCAGCGGATCGCCGTATGTCATGCCAATTCAATCGTGCCATAGAACGCAATCATGCCAGGCAAGATCGATAGCGATTGTTTGGACCCTCGATTTTTTTCACTATTGAAGTCATCCCCACACTGTCGATCGGTCGTAATTTGGAAGACTCGAAATCCGCGACTCCGAGACCGACTTCATGACGCGCATAAGCATCGCCATGGCCTGTTGCTCAATGTTCGATTGTCGAAATATCTATGCTAGTATCAAACGAGAACGCACCTACTAGACGGTGTGCTCTAATCTTCTTTCAACCGCTCTTGTGAAGACCTGCTCCGCTGTATTCAATGAATTCGCCCGCAGCAATCGTCGACAAGAATATGGCGTCCAAGCGTCGCCGCAGCTTGCGCCTTGCACTGCTATTAGCCTATTTGGTTGCCACGCAGTGGCTGACCGTGCTTCATGCCGTCGAACACGACCTGCACGCTGAGTCAGATCGGTCCGGGCATCTCTGCTTCGTTTGCGCAGCCGCCGACCATCTTGGTAATGGCCTTCTTACCTTCATCCCTGCTATCAGTGGCATCTACTCTTCGGAGGTCTGCCTGTCGGGTGCCCCGGATAGCGTTACCGTTGAACCAACCCGCCCCTATTTTGCCCGCGCTCCTCCGGATCTCCTCTTCTCCCTGTACGTCTGAAATTTGATCCGACGGGTTGTGCCGCCGCGACATCGCTTGCGCACGCCTGTGTAATCGAGGGCATTATCGTGAAACGACTCGTATCGTATACGGGCCTCGTCGCCTTAATTTCTTTGACGGTGGGCCCATTCTCAGAAGCATATGCGGATAGCAGTTCAGCTATCGCTAGTGACGACACGCCGACAAGCAGCATGGAGACCGTTACCGTCACGGCCAATCCACTCGGGCAAAGTGAATCTCACCTCGCACAACCGGCGATCGTACTGTCTGGCGACGAATTGCAGCGCAAGCAAGCGTTGACCATCGGCGAAACCCTGAGCAGTGAGCTTGGCGTCAGTTCGACGAGCTTTGGCCCTGGCGCGAGCCGGCCGATTATTCGTGGCCTCGGCGGTTCACGCGTCAGTGTCCTGGAAGACGGTATCGGCTCGATGGACGTTTCGAATCTGAGCGACGACCACGCGGTTGGTATTGATCCGATGCAGGCCAGCCAGATCGAGATCCTGAAGGGACCCGCTACTTTGTTGTACGGCAGTGGCGCTATCGGCGGGGTAGTCAATATCGTCAACAATCGGATCCCGACCTCGGTGCCGCTCAAGCCCACCGGCGCGCTCAACTTTCGCTACGACGACGCCCTCAATGAATTCGGTGGAGGCGGCTCACTCGACGTGGATGCGGGCAACTTCGCCGCCCATATCGACGGCCTGAGACGCAGCACGTCGAACTATTCAATCCCAGGGTTCGGCTCGCTCACGCCCTCACTGAGGGATCGTTCAGGGATCCTGCCGAGTAGCGATGTGGACGCCGAGAACGTGGCCGGTGGCGCATCGTATATAGGCAGCCGAGGCATGCTGGGCTTTTCCGTCGATCACTTTGCAACCAACTACGGTATTCCGGGTGACGGGGGCCGTATCAATCTAGATCAGCTCCGCTACGACGTCGAAGGACAATTGAGCGATCCGCTACCGGGATTCTCGAACCTGAAAGTCAAACTTGGCCATAACGATTATGTGCACCAGGAATTAACCCCCGATGGTGCTATCGGGTCGGTCTTCCTGAACGATGAATACCAAGGCCGGGTAGAACTAAGCCATGACCCGGTCTTGGATTTTCGCGGCGTGGTCGGCGTGCAGGTCGACCATCGCGATTTTTCCGCGACCGAATTAACACCGCCGACTTTCGGCCAATCGGTGGGTGTCTTTGCCGTGGAGCACCGCGACTGGCAAGTCTGGCACTTCGAGTTCGGAGCGCGGGTTGAGGATTCACGCTATGAGCCCGAAGGCGGTGACCCCGAGCGAGACCTTATCGTATACAGCTTATCCAGCGGCGCTATCTGGGACTTCGTGCCTGGCTATTCGGCGGGAATATCTCTTACCCGCGCGCAGCGCGCACCGAGCCTGGAAGAGCTCTATAACCACGGTCCCCACGATGCAACCTTGACGTTCGAGGTAGGCGACTCGCAGCTGAAGGAGGAAACCGCTAACAATCTCGATTTCACGCTGCGCAAGCTCGACGGCCGATGGACCTGGCGTGTGAACACCTTCGTCGACTATGTCGAGGATTTTATCGTCGCGAGTGAAGTCGACAACAACCATGACGGTTTCGCCGACTTTGTGAATGAAGATGGCCTCACCGTAGCGCCGAGCGACGGCATCTTGCTGCTCCAATATGGACAGAAAAACGTCGTGCTCTATGGTGCCGAGGCCGAGACCGGCTACACCTTGCTGCACAGCTCTGCACTGGGCAATCTCGACGCACGGCTGTTTACCGATTTTGTGCGCGGACGCCTCACTAGCGGCGGAAACCTGCCGCGCATGACGCCGCTACGCTTTGGCGGTGGACTGAACTACGACGTTCAGAAATGGCAAGCGGATTTCGAAGTTCGCCACACCATGCGCCAGAGCAGCACCGCATCGCTTGAAACGGACACGGCCAGCTACACCATCGTCGATGTGGGCGTGAGTTACGACTTTGGCAGCAAGCCTGGCGAATACCGCGTGTCGGTGCGTGGGACCAACCTGCTCGACGATGAAATTCGCTACTCGACCTCATTGCTCAAAGGGCTAGCGCCGCAACCGGGACGGAGCGTCATGGTGGGGGTGCAGGCGAGGTTTTGACTGCCTCGTCCTGTTGTCTACGTAGGCCGAGAGTTATCGCGCCTAGCGCAGCGCGCCAACCCAATCCACGCGCTCACGCAATACTTTCAACTCCGCTGCCGTCGGCAGTTCAGTGCTTGGCACTACCGACGGCAAGATCAACGGGAAGCCGGTCTGACGCAGCACTTCGTCCACACTCACGCCAGGATGCAGCGAACGCAGACGCAGGCGTTTTTCATCCTCGCTGAAATCCATGATGCATAAAGGCGTCACGCAGTACTTCGGCCCGCCGCCCGGCAAGCCGAGCCGCGTGCGCGCATCCGCGCCACCCTCGCCCCAGCCCACGGTGCTCACGAAATCGCACTTCGGCACGAAGAGGCGCGGGCTGTGGCTGTTCAACACAATGTAGTAGCGCCCGACATGGGTCGTCAGCGTGGGCGTGCCGACCGATCCCGGCCCGCGGAATTTCAGGCGCTGGTAATCGCTGCCGACGCCGATCAGATTGGTGTTACCGAAAGGATCGACCTGGATGCCGCCAATGAAGAACACGCGGCGGTGCCAGTCCTTGACCTGATCGAAACGATGACCACGATCACTGAAGGATTCCGCCCAGCGCACCACACGTCTGTCCCAGCCAAAAGCCGGTAAGGGCACACGCTCAAGGTGGTGCACGTTCATGCGCGCGCCGAGGAAGATCAATTCCATGTTCGGCCCATGCATGAGATGGGCAAGACGCACCGCCGCTTCCGGAATCGGCAAGGCGATGCCGACCTGCAATTCCTCGCCGTCGTTCAGATCACGCGCGAGAAAACACGCTAATAATTCGGAGACGCTGCAATACCCCTGCATTGCCGACCCTCAGTATTCGTGTAGCGCGAGCAGGCGCTTGATGCCGATACGCTCGAGGTAATCGCCATGGGTCGCCGGCTCACGACAGTAACGGTCGAGGAATTGCTTCAGCGCAACGCTGTCGTTCGGCGCGGCGGCCGCGAGATAGTCTTTCAGCAGTGCACTGTCCTGCAGGTAATAGCCACGGCTGTAATAGGGGTGGGCACCGTAGGGCATGCGCACCACCATATCCGCACGGCCGATGGTGGTCGCCCAGGGATCAGCGCGCACTTCCTCGTTGGGGATAATTTTTTCCACCTGCACGATGGTGCAAGCGGCGGCGCGTGCGAGGAATAGATCCAGCCAGCCCGGCCCACCGCAGTGCTGTACATTGCCATACACATCGGAACTCGCGGCATGTAGCAAGGCGACATCGGGCTTAATGGCCGGCACCGCGATCAAGGTTTCACCACAGATCGGGTCGCGCATGAGTTTCAGATCCGGATTCACTTCCGGCAAGGATGTGCCGACGCCACCGCGCCAAGGCAGAAACGGCAGCCCTTTACCGGCCGCCTCCAGGCCACTGGTGAGTATGCCTTCTTCGCATTCCCACACCGCCACCTCGCCGCGCTCGACCGCACGCCGAAAAGCCGGCGCTACCGGCACACCGAAGCCGCCGCCGGCGTAATAGCTGATGGTCTTCTTCACGCAACCGGCGGCGATCAACATATCGAGATGCAGACCACCGGCGATGACGGTCAGGGAACGCAGTCCACGGCGGATGATGTGACGCACCATCGCCATCGGTGCCGGCTCGCCGATAGCGATGGTCATGCCGTCGGCGAGCCACGCGACCGCATCCAACTCATCGCGTAGACGCTCGCTGCGCAGCCCTGTGTTCATACCATTCGCCGCGCCCGCAAGCTCATCAACCGTTAGACAAAAGATTGCGCAAATCGATGACCGCCGCATTGGCGCGCGAGATGAACGACGCCATCACCAGTGAATGATTGGCCACAAAGCCAAAGCCGGTACCGTTCAAAATCACCGGGCTCCACACCGCATCCTGGGTCGACTCCAGTTCGCGGATAATTTGCTGCAGACTGACCAGGGCATTCTTCTTTTCCAGCACGGAACGACAGTCGATTTCGATCGCGCGCAGAAACTGGATCAAGGCCCAGGTCGCACCGCGCGCTTCGTAGAACTCATCATCGAGCTTGGTCCACGGCGTCTTGACCTCCATCTGCGCGGCGCGCGGTTTGGACTGATCGCCACTGCTTTCGCCACCCAGGTCGATGTTCACGCGCGACACGCCGACCGAGGCACTGAGCCGTTGCGAGAGACTGCCGAGACGCTTCTCGACGATCGCCAACCAGTCAGCAAGATTGTCGGCGCGCGCATAGAACTGCGCGTCTTCGTGGTTATCGTCCACCAGGCGATTGAGGTAGCGCTGCAGGGCGGTGATACCCTTACGGTATTCGCCTTCAGTGGAAGGCAGGATCCAAGACGAGTTATCGAAGTTGAATTGCGGCTCGGCGACCGCCAGATCGACGTCTTCGCTGGACTGGGTCTGGGAGCGACTGAAGTCGTTGCGCAAGGCCTTGGCCAGATCGCGCACCTGGGTCAGCACGCCGAATTCCCAATTCGGCATATTGTCCATCAGCACGCCAGGCGGCAGCTTATCGTTGGACAGATAACCACCGGGTTTATCGAGCAAGGTCTCGGCGACCTGCACCAGGGTCGCGACTGTGGTCACGCCGGTAATGTTAGCGTCCTCGTCCGAGGTCACGTGGTTGCGTGCCGCCACCCGCACATCGAACAGCGGCGGTTCGTTGTCCCAGAAAAACATCAGGGTCGCGATCAGCACCGCCACCACGCCCAACATGGCCAGCACACCGTTGCGCAGCGAATTGCCAGTGCGCTCCAAGCTCATTCCGTCCGCGTCTTCGTCATTCATGTTTCACTGACCTCATGCTGTGCCGTGCTCGCTATCCTACCCTAAGCGGCGCGCGCCATCGTCGCGGCGCGCCCATTGCGCTGGCTGGTTTGGCCCTGCACGCTCGGCCATAATCCAAGACCTAGCCACGAGACTCGCCGCCATGCTGACCCGCATCGACCATGTGCTGACCGAGGAAGAGATCGCGCGGCTCACGATTTTGTACAACACCGTACCAACTGTCGCCGGCACGATCACCGCACAGGGACTCGCGGCCGAGGTCAAACACAATCAACAGTTGCCGGCCGAACACCCGGCAGTGCAAGAAGGCATGGGCTTGGTGCTGGACGCGCTGAAACGCAATGCGCTGTTCCACCACACCGCCTTTCCGCGGCGCGCTTATCCGCCCATCTTCAGTCGTTACGAAGCGGGCATGCGTTATGGCGAACACGTCGACAACGCCATCCTGCTAACGCCGGCGCAGATGCGCACCGATGTCGCGGTCACCCTGTTCCTGTCGGATCCCGCGAGCTATGACGGCGGCGAACTGGTGATCAACAGCGGCCATGAAGAGCGCCAGGTGAAGCTGCCGGCCGGATCGCTGGTCGCCTATCCGCCCTACTTCCTGCATCGCGTTACGCCGGTCACGCGCGGCGTGCGCCTGGCGGCCATCACCTGGGTCGAAAGTCTGGTGCGCTGCCCTGAGCAGCGTCGCCTTTTACAACAGATGGATCGTGCAATGGGCGCGCTGCATGCGCGCCATGGTGACAGCACCGAGCTGCACGCACTGAACAACAGCTATCACACCTTGATGCGCATGTGGGCCGAGACATGACGCCGGTCTTGACCCTACTCCCCGCGCTGTTACCGACGCAATTGCAGCAGGCCGTATGGGCTTTGACGCAACGCCCTCAATGGCTATTCGGCAATGAGTCGATCGCCGGGCGCTCGCTGCCGTTCTGGAAAATGGCACTCGATGGCGATGCCGCGATCGAATCCGCCTGGCGTCATGCGCAACCGATATGCGAAGGACTAGCGCAGCGTGCGCTACGCATCGTACGTGTCTATGCCAATGGCCATACCTTCGGCCAGGGCGGCCAACCCCACAAGGACGATCTACGTGACGACACCTACACCCTGCTCTATTACCCGATGCCCGAGTGGCGACGGGAATGGGAAGGCGAGACGGTGTTCTACGATGGCGACGAGATCGTGCGCGCCTGGCTGCCGATGCCCAATCGCGCGCTGTTCTTCGATTCGCGCATCGATCATGCCGGACGGCCACCGAGCCGCGCCTTTGGCGGTCTGCGCGTGACCATCGCCTTCAAACTCGAAGTGCCGCGTTGAGTGCGGCCGGTAAATGCATCAAGGGCTGATAGCCCAGCACTGTATTGCCGGCGGGTGCCGGCATCACGTTCAACAGCAGCAGTTCGTCGACCACACTCGTGTATTGCGCGAGCCGTTGCTGACATTCGGCCGGCGTGCCGGCAATCACCAACTGATCCAGGCAGGCGTCGGGAATGGCGGCCATCGCGGCTTCGAGTCGGCCAGCGGGCATGTGCGCCAGCGCCGCATCGGCAGCCGCGCCAAAGCCCTGCTCACGCATGGTGTGTTCGTAGTAGGGATGGGGCAGCGGCGCGTAGAAATGACAGAGCGCCGAGCGCGCTGCGGCGCGCGCGCATTCGCGATCCTCGTCCATCGCGATCACGCCGACCGCTGACCAACGCAGCGTGCTCGGATCACGCCCCGCATCGGTCGCGGCCCGGGCGGCCTGGGGACGCAATACTTCGCGCAGATAATCCACGCCCAGGGTCGCACCACCGCCAATACCATCAGCGATGCGCGCGGCGACTTTCAACATGCTTGGAAAGACCGCCGCCAGCACGATGGGAAACACCGTATCGCCGGGATCGATGGCCGGCGACCAATGGGTGCTATGCACCGCGCCGTCAAAATCCACACGTGCCCCGAGACGCGTCGCCGCCATGCGTCGCACTATCTCGATGTATTCCGTCATCTTGGTCAGCACACGGGCATGGGGAATGCCCTGCCATACTTCGTTGATGACGCGGTTACCGCCGCCCAGCCCCAGCACCAGTCGCCCGCCACTGCATTCATTGAGATCGATGGCTGACATGCCGGTCAACAACGGGCTGCGACCATAGGCATTCAGAACGTAGGGGCCGAGTCGCATGCGCTGCGTCACGCCGGCAACGGCGGTCAACGGCACGAAACCAGTGCGATGGACTTCCGCCATGTAAAACCCATCGTAGCCGGCGGACTCGGCCTGGCGTGCGATGGTGAGCAGCTCGGCAATGCGCATGCCGGCGCCGGTGACAAGCAATGAAAGCTCCATCTCCCCTCCTCGCAGGCTTGCGTGCTTGCCCGCTGCTGGTTCAGCCCATGGGGTTGACGTCGTCAAAGCCCAGCCGCGCGCGACCGAGCTGTTCGTAGGCCGTGTCGGCGACCATGTAATGCTGAGCGGCGACGTTGACGTCGCGCAGACAGCGCTGCATGAAATGACTCTCGTAGATGGCGCTGGCGCCGCCATAGCGAAACGCTTCATTGACCACCTCGGCCGCGACCTCGGTGGCATAGCTTGCCGCACTGCGCACCGCGCATTGCTGTTCAAGCGACAGTGTCTGCCCGGCGCAGGCCACTTCCCAGGCGTGTTCATTGACTTCGACATTGAGCGCACGCGCGGCGCGCACGCGCATTTCGGAGTGACCGAGCAAACGCTGCACCGCGCCGCGATCGGCCATGCTCATGCCGCCGGGCGCATAGCCACGTTTCTTGTTCTGCATGATGGTGAGCAGTCCATCGAGTACGCGCCTTGCAATACCAAGCGCAAAGCCGGCGTGTTCGTAGGCGACGAAGGCCGGTAGACCGATGCGATACAGCGCGCCACCGCGACGCGGCGCGTCGGTCACGGCGAAAGACATTTCTTCAGGCACGAACAGGTCCTTGACCACGATGTCACAGCTGCCCGTGCCCTTGAGGCCAAGCACCTGCCAGTTATCGAGGATCTCGCACTCGACCGTCGGGAACACCATGCAACGAATCTCGGGTGGTGCGTCGGCCACGCGCTCGACGCGCGCGACGGCGACCATCCACTCGCTGTGACGCACGCCGCTGGCGAAGCCCCAGCGGCCATTCAAACGGAAGCCACCATCGACGGGCGAGGCGACACCCGAGGGCGTCACCACGATCGCACCGCGCGGAATACGACCGTCGGCAAACATGCGCGCCACGCCGGCATCGGGCAGGAAGGCGCCCGGCATGGCGAGACTGGTGGCACCGACCATCGCGCACCAGCCGATGGCAGGATTGATCATGGCGAGGCGCTCCAGCACTTCCATCTGCGTGACCAGGTCGGCCTCAAAGCCGCCCAACACCATCGGCAGTTTCATGCGCAACACACCGCTCGCGACCAGTGCCTCGACCGAAGCCGGCGATAAAGTACCGAGTTGTTCATCGCTGTCACTGTGGGCTGCGAGCTTGTCGTGCTGCGCTTCAATGGCGCCGAACAAGGCACTGCGTGTGGCCGCGCGCGCGGCTCTCAGGTTTTCCGCCATCGCTGCAAACTCCCCTGCAAAGAACGCGGCACCGCGCGAGGCGCGGCACGAAAGCGAGGGTATTGCCTTATCGTCGCAAAAACCAGATGGGCATCACGAGGCTTCGCGCGTCACCAGGACTTGCAGATGACGACGCATGGCGAGCCCCGCCGCGTCGGTCGGAATATGCATTTCGACGAAGGGCGTATGGCACTCGACCTGCTGCATGCGCGTAATCTGTTCCATCGCGAATTGATCTTCGGTGAAGGCCTTGATCTGCGCGGCACGCATGAAGTCGTCGATGTCCGCTCGGGCGCGCGCGAAATTGCGACAGCCGGCAAACCAGTAATGCAGCCGGCCACGATCGATAGGCGTGATGACCTGCGCGACGCGGATAGTCGGCTGCGGATCCTGCGCCGCATCGGGCAGTTCGAGGTTGCGCAGGATGCCGGTATTGACGTGCAGGCCGGGCGCGACGAAGTGCGAACCGGAACTGCGACGCGCACGGCAGCCCTGCCATTGCAGAGGCACGGCGTAGATGTCCGGCAACTGACATTCGACATGACGCCAGACCTGGATGTCGTCATCCTTGATGGCGAACTCTACCGGCGCGCGCGCGTATTCCGGTGTGCCGAAAGTGTTGGGATGCAGAAAAGACAGATGCGAGAGATCGAGCAGGTTCTCGTGCATGTGCACATAGCTGGCGGCAATGGGCAGGTAGCCGATGTACATGTCCCAGTCCGACGCGCCCAGCCATTCGGGATGAGGTAGCAGACTGATATCGGCGGCTTCCGGCGCGCCGAACCAGGCCCACACAAAGGGCGCGCGCTCGATGATCGGATAGGCGCGCAAGCGCAGATGGGACGGGATCTTGTCCTGCATAGGAATCTCGATGCAGCGACCTTCGCGGCCATAGAGCAGACCGTGATAACCGCAGCGGATAGCGTCGCCTTCAAGCGTGCCGTGGGCGAGCGGAAAAGAACGATGGCAGCAACGATTTTGCAAGGCGACCGCCTGACCGTCCGCGCCGCGATAGAGCACCAGCGAAGTTTCCATCACGTCGCGGCCGATGGGGGTGCGCGTCACCTCATCGGCTAGCGCCACCACATACCAGGCGTTACGTATGAGCGGCGTGGTGTGGTCCGCCAACTGCGCGCGGGCGTGGGCATGGATGGTCGCGCTGGTATTCGGTTCGGACATGGACACAGTCTCCGTCACTGACAAGGGCAGGCACGCGGCGCACCATCGCCGGCGCTGCCTATAATACGCGCGACAGGGCGCCGCTCGGCGCGCTAACAGCGAGTGGCGACCATGGAAGAACTCTCCTACCTGAGCGGCTTCGGCAACGAATTCGAAAGCGAGGCCCTGCCCGGTGCGCTGCCGCGCGGACAGTTCTCGCCGCAGAAGCTGCCTTTTGGTCTCTACGCCGAAAAATTCAGCTATACCGCCTTCACCGCGCCGCGCGCCGAGAATCGTCGCACCTGGTTCTATCGCATTCGCCCGTCGGTATTACAGGGGCGGCCCCAGGCCATTGCTCATGATGGCCTGCGCACCGCGCCCTGCGCGGAAGTCATCACACCCCCTGCCGCGCTGCGCTGGGATCCTCAACCTGTAGACACGCGGCCTCACGACTTCGTCGATGGCTTGCAGACTGTCGCCACCAATGGCGATTGCCATGCCCAGGTCGGCGTCGGCATACATCTCTACAGCGCCAACATCGGCATGGGCCAACGCTATTTTCAGAACAGCGATGGCGAGTTACTCCTGGTACCGCAGAGCGGTGCATTGGAACTGCATACCGAGTGTGGCTTGCTGCGCATCGTGCCCGGCGAAATAGCACTTGTGCCGCGCGGCATGAAGTTCAAGGTCGAACTGGTCGATGGGCCGAGCTGCGGCTATGTGTGCGAAAACTACGGTGCCTACTTACGTCTGGCGGAGCGCGGGCCGGTGGGTTCTGACGGCTTCGCCAACGGTCGCGATTTCATGACGCCGGTAGCGCGTTACAGCGACGACGAATCTCCCGCAGAACTAATCACCAAATTTCAGGGTCATCTATTTCACACAGAACGGGCTCATTGCCCGCTCGACGTGGTGGCGTGGATCGGCACGGCGGTGCCGTTCAAATACGATCTGGCACGCTTCAACGCCATGAACACCGTCAGCTACGACCATCCCGATCCTTCCATCTTCACGGTGCTCACTTCGCCCTCGGCGACCCTAGGTGTCGCCAATCTCGACTTCGTGATCTTTCCGCCGCGCTGGATGGTGGCCGAACACAGCTTCCGCCCGCCGTGGTTCCATCGCAATGTAATGAGCGAATTCATGGGCTTGATCGTCGGC
>JAYWAC010000161.1:0-13060 GCA_043782755.1 Pseudomonadota bacterium
GGAAGGGTGGTATCGCGCTCGAGGAATCCCATGCCGATGTCGCGAGCGGCGAGGCGGTATGTGTGCTGGAGAAAGGTCAGCCGGTGATCAAGGTCGCGATCAAAGAAGATCTCGGCACGCCGCGTCCCGACGAAGTGGAGATACCCGCTGACACTTTCGCCGTCGAACAGACCCGTGGCGATGAGCCGGGGCTGCATGTCAGCGTCAGCGATGGCCAGGTGGTGCTGAGCAATGACAGCGGCAGTATTGATCTTGGTCGTGGTGAGGATGGATTTGTCGGCGGTGCCAACAGCAGTCCCTTACGCACCGAGAGCGATCGCTCGGTCGGCCGTGGCGATCCCTTCTTTTCCTTAAGTCCCGGCAGCCCGCTTGAAGTCTTCGACAAATTCCAGGGCGATTTCGGCCTGACTTGCCCGGTCGGCGGCTGAGGCCTGTGTTTTCGCCGCGCCGCTGCGGTGCGGACGGATGGCTCGGCGTTACAATCGGGCACGCCCTTGCGAGTCCCACCATGTTCACCAAAGCCCTTGCCGCGTGTCCGCCTCTGCTCGCCAACGACGGCTGCCGCATCTTCGAATTACTGCATCCGGCCAAGGATGCCATCGACCTTCCTTACTCTTTCGCCATCGCCGAAGTCGAAGTGGGGCAGAGTAGCTACCGTCATCGCCTGCGCCAGACCGAGATCTATTTCATCTTGAACGGGCGCGGATGCATGCACGTCGATGACGAGACGCGCGAGATCGGCGTCGGCGAAGCCTGCGTCATACCCGCCGAAGCCGAGCAATGGATAGACAACATCGGTGACGAACGCCTGCGTTTCGTCGCGGTGGTGAGTCCGCCGTGGCGCGCTGCGGACGACGAACGTCTGTGACGCTTAGCTCGGTGTCGTCATGTGCGGCCATGCATCACGATGTCGACGCTGGTCGCAGTGCATCATCGCGTCTTGCAGCTCGCCGCTCTGATTTTCCGGCTTCTGCGCCGGAAACTGCGTGCTATCATTACTTTGAGGTCTGAGCTTGAAGTCATCGCGTGACAGCTCGCTGTCAGCGTAAGACCAAGACAAGGATCACTTACCGACATGACTTGAATCCGTCGGACGGCGCGGGCGTCGATGGGGTTCGTTGGAGTACTGCATGACCGTTTCTGTATTGGAACGGCAGCAAGCCACGACCCGCGCGCTTGCCGACCACGGTGCGGCGCCCGGCGCCCTGCTGCCGGTGCTGCATGCCATTCAGGACGCGCTGGGTTATATCCCGGACGACGCCCTCGACAGCATTGCTTCCCAACTCAATCTGTCCCGTGCCGATGTGCATGGGGTAATAAGTTTTTATCACGATTTCAAACAGACGCCACCGGCCCGTCGCGTGCTGCGCCTGTGTCGCGCCGAAGCCTGTCAGGCGATGGGCGGCGCGGCGCTGGAGTCGGCCTTGCGCAAGCGTCCCGGGTTAAGCGCCGAACAGCATGAAAGTCGTGACGGCGTCGCCCTCGAAGCCGCCTATTGCTTTGGTGTCTGCGCCTGTGCGCCGACTGCGATGATCGATGGTGAACTGCATGGCCGGCTCGATCTCGCGCGTCTCGAAGCCTTGCTGCGTGGTGATGAGGTGGCGTCATGAGCGTCGTCACCGTCTACGTGCCTTGCGATGCGGGTGCGCTGGCGGTCGGCGGCGAAGCCGTGGCTCGTGCGATAGTCAGTGAGGCGCAAGCACGCCAGTGCGCGATCAAGCTGATCCGTAATGGCTCGCGCGGCATGTACTGGCTCGAACCCCTGGTCGAAGTGTTGGTCGATGGCCGTCGTCACGCCTATGGCCCGGTGCAGGCACGCGATGTCGCGAGTCTGTTCGACGCGAACTTTCTGCACGGCGGTAAACATCCGCTGGCGCAGGGCGTCACCGAGTCACTGGCGTGGCTGCGTGATCAGGAGCGCCTGACTTTTCAGCGTGTCGGTGTGATCGATCCCCTGTCTCTGGACGACTATCTGGCCAACGAGGGATTTGCCGGTCTACGCGCGGCATTGGCCATGGCGCCGGTCGACATCGTCAAGGCCGTCACCGACAGCGGTCTGCGCGGTCGCGGTGGCGCGGCCTTTCCTACTGGTATCAAGTGGAAGACGGTGGCCGACGCGCAGGGCACGCAAAAATACATTGTGTGCAATGCCGACGAAGGCGATTCCGGCACCTTCGCTGATCGCATGTTGATGGAAGGCGATCCACTGCTGCTCATCGAAGGCATGATCATCGCTGGCCTCGCGGTCGGCGCGACCCAGGGCTACGTCTATATCCGCAGCGAATATCCTCATGCCGAGCGCACCCTGCGCGCTGCAATCGAGATGGCGGGCGCGGCGGGCTATCTCGGTAAGGACATCCTCGGCAGCGGTCGTGCCTTCACCTTGGAAGTACGACGCGGCGCCGGCGCCTATATCTGTGGCGAAGAGACCTCGTTGTTGGAAAGCATCGAAGGCAAGCGCGGTCAGATCCGTTTCAAGCCGCCCTTGCCGGCGCACAAAGGCCTTTTCGGTCAGCCGACGGTGGTCAATAACGTACTCTCCCTCGCGACCGTGCCAGTGATACTGCACAAGGGCGCGCAGTTTTATGGCGAGTTTGGCCGTGGTCGCTCGCGCGGCACGCAGCCGTTTCAATTGGCGGGCAACGTCAAGCAGGGTGGTCTCGTAGAGAAAGCCTTTGGTCTGACCCTTGGCGAATTGATCTTCGACTGGGGCGGCGGCAGTGCCAGTGGTCGGCCGGTGCGTACCGCGCAGGTCGGTGGTCCGCTCGGTGCCTATCTACCGCCCGCGCATTTCGACACACCACTGGACTATGAATCCTTCAGCGCACGCAAGGCCATGCTCGGCCACGGTGGCGTGGTGGTGTTTGACGACAGCGTTGACATGGCGGCCATGGCGCGCTTTGCCATGGAGTTCTGCGCGATCGAAAGCTGTGGCAAGTGCACACCGTGCCGCATCGGCTCGGTGCGTGGCCGCGAACTCATCGACCACATCATCGCGGGGCGTGAGGTGACGCGAAATCTCGCCACCTTGCACTCACTGTGCGACACCATGATCAGCGCATCCTTATGCGCGCTGGGCGGCATGGCGCCCTTCCCGGTGCTGTCGGCGCTGGAACATTTCCCCGACGATTTCCTGCGTGCGGGTCGCGACGCGGCCTGACGCAAAGACGGAGCAATCATCATGCGATCCCTCGACGAATCCGATTTCGGCACGCCGGCGGTCAAGGCCGCCGAACTCGTCACTCTCACCATCGACGGTCACAGCGTCACGGTGCCAGCCGGCACTTCGCTGATGCGCGCTTCCGCCATCGCCGGTATCGCGGTGCCCAAGCTCTGCGCGACCGACAGCTTGGAGCCTTTCGGTTCCTGCCGTTTGTGCCTGGTGCAGGTGGACGGCATGAAAGGCACGCCGGCTTCCTGCACCACACCGGCGGCGGCGGGCATGAAGGTCACCACCCAGAACGATCGCTTGAGTGATCTTCGTCGCAATGTGATGGAGCTTTATATTTCCGATCACCCACTCGATTGCCTGACTTGCCCAGCCAACGGCCATTGTGAATTGCAGGACATGGCCGGCGCAGTGGGTCTGCGCGAAGTGCGCTATGGCTATGCCGGCGAGAATCATTGCAGCAAGGAGAAGGACGAGAGCAATCCCTATTTCACTTTCGATGCCAGCAAATGCATCGTCTGTTCACGCTGCGTGCGCGCCTGCGACGAAGTGCAGGGCACTTTCGCGCTGACTATTGGCGGGCGCGGCTTCGATTCCCATGTGAGCGCGGGTGCCGAGCAGAATTTTCTCAAGTCCGAGTGCGTGTCCTGTGGTGCCTGCGTGCAGGCCTGCCCGACCGCGACCTTGACCGAGAAGTCCATCATAGAGCGGGGTCAGCCCGAGCACAGCGTGGTGACGACCTGCGCCTATTGCGGCGTGGGTTGTTCGTTCCGCGCCGAGATGAAGGGTGCTGAAGTGATCCGCATGGTGCCCAATCAGGACGGTCAGGCCAATCACGGGCATGCCTGTGTGAAGGGCCGCTTCGCGTTTGGTTATGCGACCCACCCAGATCGCATCACTTCACCGATGATCCGCGCTTCCATTCATGAGCCTTGGCGTGAAGTGTCGTGGGAGGAAGCGATCTCCCATGCGTCGAGCGAACTCAAACGTATCCAGGCCAAGTATGGCAAGGATGCTATCGGTGGTATCACGTCTTCCCGTTGCACCAACGAAGAAACCTATCTGGTGCAGAAATTAGTGCGCGCGGCCTTCGGCAACAACAACGTTGATACTTGCGCGCGCGTCTGCCATTCGCCGACTGGCTATGGTTTGAAGCAGACCCTCGGTGAATCGGCCGGCACCCAGGCTTTCGATTCGGTGGATCACGCCGATGTGATCGTGGTGATCGGTGCCAATCCCACCGACGGTCATCCGGTGTTTGCATCGCGCATGATTCAGCGCTTGCGGGCCGGCGCGAAACTCGTCGTGATCGATCCGCGCAGTATCGATCTCGTGCGCATGCCCCATGTCGAAGCCGCCCATCATCTGAAATTGAAGCCTGGTACCAATGTTGCGCTGATCAACGCCATCGCCCATGTAATCGTAAGCGAGCATCTCGTCGATGAGGATTTCGTTGCCAAGCGCTGCGAAGGGCCGGCCTTTGAGAAGTGGAAGCATTTCATCGGCGCAGCCGAACATGCGCCGGAACAGACCGAGACCATCACCGGTGTGCCGGCGGCGGACGTGCGCGCCGTTGCGCGCTTGTATGCGAGCGGCGGCAATGCCGCTATCTACTATGGCCTCGGCGTGACCGAACACAGCCAGGGTTCGACCATGGTGATGGGCATCGCCAATCTCGCGCTCGCGACCGGCAATCTCGGCCGTGAGGGCGTGGGCGTGAATCCGCTGCGCGGCCAGAACAATGTGCAGGGTTCCTGCGACATGGGTTCTTTCCCGCACGAATTCCCGGGCTATCGCCATGTGTCCGACAGCGCCACGCGCATCCTCTTTGAAGCGGCCTGGGGCGTGCATCTCGATGCCGAGCCGGGCTTACGCATTCCGAATATGTTCGAGGCGGCGCTCGATGGCAGCTTCCGTGGGCTGTATGTGCAGGGCGAGGACATCGCGCAATCGGATCCCGACACCCAACACGTGACCGCCGCGCTGGAGGCGATGGAATGCATCATCGTGCAGGACTTGTTCTTGAACGAGACCGCCAAATTCGCCCATGTCTTCCTGCCGGGTTCGTCCTTCCTCGAGAAGGACGGCACGTTCACCAATGCCGAGCGACGCATCTCGCGTGTGCGGCGCGTGATGCCGCCGCTCGGCGGCAAGGCCGATTGGGAAGCGACGCTGCTGTTGGCAGCCGCGCTGGGTTATCCCATGCACTACAGCCATCCCTCGGAAATCATGGATGAGGTGGCGCGGCTCACGCCGAGCTTCGCCGGCGTCAGCTTCGCGCGCATCGATGAACTCGGCAGCATTCAATGGCCGTGCAACGACGAGACCCCGGCGGGCACACCAACCATGCATGAACAGACATTCACTCGCGGGCTTGGCCGCTTCATGTTGACGCCCTATGTGGCTAGCCGTGAACGCAGCAACAACAAATACCCCTTGATTCTCACTACCGGCCGCATCCTCTCGCAGTACAACGTCGGCGCGCAGACGCGTCGCACCAGCAACTCCATCTGGCACGAGGAAGACCGTCTCGAGATTCATCCTCATGATGCTGAGACCCGTGGCGTCGACGAGGGTGATTGGGTCGGTATCCAGAGCCGTGCCGGCGAAACGGTGTTGCGCGCACGGGTCAGCGCAGCGGTGCAGCCGGGGGTGGTCTATACGACTTTTCATTTTCCGGAATCGGGCGCGAACGTCATCACCACCGAGCATTCCGATTGGGCGACCAATTGCCCGGAATACAAGGTCACTGCCGTGCAGGTAGTGAAGGTGACTCATCCGTCCGCCTGGCAGCAACGTTATCGCCGTTTCAGCGACGAGCAGAAGAAATTCCTCGATGAGCGCGCGACCCTCACGCCCTGAAGTGGCGGCGCGCGCCGCGTCGCCGGCGCCCGTCACACCGGTGGCGGTTACGCGTTGGCGTGGCGGCGTGCGTGAGCGTCTCGAGGACCAACTGGCCGAGGAAACGCCGATCGCGGTGTTGTGTAATGGCGAGGCTCACGCGGTGATGCTGATGTCACCGGCTGATCTCGAAGACTTCGCACTCGGCTTCGCCTTGACCGAGGGCTTGATTGCCGAAGCCCGTGAACTGGTGCTGGTTGAGCAGCGCGTACTCGACGATGGCATCGAGTTGGATTTGATCATTCCCGCGCGCATCGGTGAGCCGCCTCGCGAAAACACACGGGCCATGGCCGGCCGTTCCGGTTGTGGTCTGTGTGGCAAGCGTATGGTGGAAGATGCCATGCGCACGCCAGCGCCGGTCGCCACCGCGCTTCGGGTGTCACGCGCTGCGATTGCGCGTGCCAGTGTCGCGCTGGCGAAATTACAGCCTATGAATCTCATGACCGGTGCGGTGCATGCCGCAGCCTGGGTCGATCTGTCTGGCGAAGTGATCGCGGTGCGCGAAGACATCGGCCGTCATAACGCGCTCGACAAGCTCATTGGTGCGCGCATCAAGGGCGCTTATCCGCCGGGCTTTGCGCTGGTCACTTGTCGCGCGAGCTATGAAATCGTGATGAAGGCGGCGGTGGCCGGTATCGGTGTGCTAGCGGCGGTATCGGCACCCACGGCGCGCGCCGTGCGCCTCGCCGAAAGTTGTCATCTCACCCTTGCGGCTTTCGTGCGTGGATCGGATCTCGTCATTTACACTCACGCGACAAGCATCATCGACGGCGCAAGCGAATAACTCATGCACATTGAACGACTGGTTGAAATGATCAACGACATCGCCGCCAATCAGGTGGCCGATCCCGACCACGCCGTCGAGGTCATCGCCCAACATCTGCAGCGTTTCTGGGATCCGCGCATGCGCGCGCAGATCATTGCGCATGCCGCGCAAGGTGGCGTGGGGATGGCGAGCGAGGCGCGCGCGGCGGTGGGGCGGTTGGGGCAGGCGACTGTCTGAAAGCCTCTTGTGGGTCAGACTTCAGTCTGACCCACAATGGAAAGAAAAGAACATGTTCCTTTCATTGCTACAGCTAGCGATTCTGCGGAAAGCCGAGATTAATCCCACCCTGACTCGGATCCGGCCAGCGGCTGGTGACGACTTTACCGCGCGTAAAGAAATGCACGCCTTCCGTGCCATGGGCATGGCTGTCACCGAATAACGAAGCCTTCCAGCCGCCGAAGGAGTAATAGGCCACCGGTACCGGGATCGGCACGTTGATGCCGACCATGCCGACTTCCACTTCATGTTGAAAACGGCGTGCCGCGCCGCCATCGCGCGTGAAGATAGCCGTGCCATTGCCATAGGCGTGCTCGTTCACCAGACGCAAGGCGGCGGTGTAGGACGGCACGCGCGTCACGCACAACACCGGCCCGAAGATCTCGTCGCGATAGATGCTCATGTTTTCGGTGACACGATCGAACAAGGTCGGCCCCAGCCAATAGCCACCGGCTGCACCGTCGACTTCGATGCCGCGTCCGTCCACCACCAAGGTCGCGCCTTCGCGCACACCGGCGTCGATATAGCCCGCGACCTTGTCGCGATGCGCGCAGGTCACCAGCGGCCCCATGTCGACCTGACGGGTGCCGTCGCCGGTGCGTAGTTTCGCCATGCGTTGCTTGATCGCCGCGATCAAGGCGTCGGCTACCGGCTCCACCGCGATCAGCGCCGAGATCGCCATGCAGCGTTCGCCGGCCGAGCCATAGGCGGCATTGATGGCGGCATCGGCGGCGAGCTCGATGTCGGCGTCGGGCAACACCACCATGTGGTTCTTGGCGCCGCCCAGCGCCTGCACGCGCTTGCCGTGCTTCGCGCCCGTCTCGAAGATGTGCTTGGCGATGGCCGTCGAGCCGACGAAGGACAGCGCCTTGACGCGCGGATGGTCGAGCAGGCGATCGACCGCTGGCTTATCGCCATGTACGACGTTGAATACGCCGTCCGGCAGACCGGCTTGTTGCCACAATTCGGCGACACGCATGCTGACGCTCGGATCTTTCTCGCTCGGCTTCACAATCACGGTATTGCCGGCCGCGATGGCGATAGGGAAGAACCACATCGGGACCATCACCGGAAAATTGAACGGCGAGATAATGCCGCACACGCCGAGTGGCTGACGGATGGCATAGACATCGACACCCGTAGACGCCGATTCCGAATAGCCGCCTTTCAGAAGATGAGGAATGCCGCAGGCGAACTCCACCACTTCCAAGCCACGCGTCACCTCGCCCAGCGCATCGGACAAGACCTTGCCATGTTCGCTGGTGATGATGGCCGCCAGTTCTTCGCGATGACGATGGACCAGTTCGCGAAAGGCAAACAACACCTGGCTGCGTTGCGCGAGCGAAGCGTGGCGCCAGGAGTCAAAGGCGCGCGCCGCCGCGTCCACCGCGCTATCGACCAGCGCCGCGTCGGCAAAGTCGACCTCGGCGCTCATCACGCCGGTGGCGGGATTGAACACTTCACCGTGGCGTGCGGCCTGGCCTTGCCAGGCGCGCCCGTCTATCCAATGCGTAATCCGTTTCATGGTGATCATGGCTTGCTGGTGAGCTTGGCAGTGTACTGAATTTGCCTCACTCCTTGGGGTGTAAGGCCAGCGGATAGTGCTGGCGAGTGCGGCTGGCGCCGCGCCCTACAACAGTTGAAACGCACAAATCGCCAGCAAGGTCGGTGGCGTGGCGGCGATGAACAACGCCAGAGGACTGACGGTCTCGTCGGTGAAATGGGTTTTCAAGATCGCGACGCCGGCCGGGTTGGGCGCATTAGCGATGATGGTCAGTCCCCCGCCGGTCACCGCCCCGGCGATCACGGCATATTTATAGTCGGTGGAGACGCCTTCCACCAAGGACGCGAGATAGGTC
This sequence comes from Pseudomonadota bacterium, assembly GCA_043782755.1. Taxonomy (GTDB): domain Bacteria; phylum Pseudomonadota; class Gammaproteobacteria; genus JADJYF01. Next base: position 8,972 of record JAYWAC010000161.1, read on the forward strand.
AGTGCGGCGTTGTCGGTGATCGCGGTGAGTGCGGTAGCGAGGTAGTAGAGCAGCTTGGGTTCGACGCCGGTCAGCACGTTCTGCAGCCACCAGCTCTGCAAGCCACCCAGCACCACCAGGCCACCGAGGAAGAAGGCGACCAACAGGCCTTCGCGCAGAATGAGGCGGTCCTGAAACTGTTTGTAGGCATCGGTATAGCCCAGGAAGAACAGGAACAGACCCATGAAGATTTCCGCGTGATGGGCGAACACCACCACGCCGACCAGGAACAGAATGTGGATGGCGGCCACGCTTTTCGGTGTATCGATCTTTGAACAGGCGCCGTCGAAACAACCCTTGCCGATCAATTCCTGACGGAACCACCAGGTCACTATGAACGCGGTAGTGAAGACCGAGATCGCCGCCTTCCAGCCGAGATGATTGAACACAAAGACGGAATCCCAGCCCCATTGGTTGGCCACCATCAACACCGGTGGCGCGGCGAAACTAGTCAGCGTGCCGCCGATTGAGACATTGACGAACAAGGCGCCGAGCGTCGCGTATTTGAGATGGGTGGAGAGACCGCGGCGGAAATAACAGTCCTTCAACATCAGCGCGGCGAGCGTCATGGCGGCCGGCTCGGTGATCAACGAGCCGAGCAAGGGCACCGCCGACAGACACAGGCAGAACACCGTCACTTCGCGGCGCAAGGGCACGCAGGAGGCGAGCAGGTGCACGGCGCCGATCACGCTGTTCAGTATCGGCTTGCTGGCGGCGATCACCATGATCACGAAGACGAACATCGGCTCGGTGAAGTTGCGCGCCTCGATGTATTTGACGGTCTCGTCGCGGCCGGTCAGCAGCAACAGCGCCAGCACCATGACCAGCGCCCAGAAGCCGAACACCACTTCCACTTCGCCGAGCAGATGCCAGAAGCCGGCATGCTTGGTCTGCAGCGCGGCGAGATGGGCGAAGAACTTGGTGGAGAAGGTATGCAGCACCGCGATGGCGAAGATCACGGTGGCGATGATTTCAGGTGTGAAGTAGCTGGGCAGCGTCATGATCGAAAGCGAACTCTTACTCCAACGATGTTCGGGGCCGGCCGAGGTCTTGCCATGACCAGGCATGGCGCTGGGCTCTACACCTGAACTTTTGACTGAACGGCGAGTTACGCCGAAACCTTGTCAGTGGTTCACGCCCGTCAGTGATGGGCAGGGCTGTGAACCGTCATTCGCGGTCTGACGCGGCGCGCGCTGTGTAATGGCCCGCGACCTTCTCCCCGCCGCCTTTGAATACCATGCCCGGCGGCTACAACACCAGCCCTGCGCTGTGCGTTGTTTGGCCGTGCCGGATAGTCGTCGACGATGCTGCACTGCGCTTAAGTCATGACGGCCATGGCGATGTGCGCGCTGCCGGGCATCTGCTAGATTCGGCCCTCATTGTCGCCGCGCAGGAGAGCCGCTCCATGAGTTCAGAGAATCGGAGTTTTCATCGTGGCGGTTGCCCGCACGATTGTCCCGACACCTGCGCGATGGTGTTCGAAGTGGAAGCCGGCCGCCTGGTCGGTGTGCGCGGCAATGCCGAGCATCCCATGACCCGAGGCGGCCTGTGTGTGAAGCTCAAGGACTACGAGAAGCGCCATTACCATCCCGACCGCTTGCTGTATCCGCGCAAGCGCAGCGGCGCCAAGGGCAGTGGGCAATTCACGCGCATCACCTGGGACGCCGCGCTCAGCGAGATCACCGCACGCTGGCAGACCATCATCGCCGAGCACGGCGCGCAGGCCATCGTGCCCTACAGCTATCTCGGTCATCAGGGCTTGGTGCATGGCTTGAACGGTGGCGATGCCTTCTTCAATCGCATGGGCGCAACGGTCACGGAGCGCACCTTCTGCGGCGAAGGCTCGGCTACCGCCTGGCTCATGACCTACGGCCCGAGTGGCGGCCTCGATCCCGAATCCTTCCGCTATTCCGACTACATCATCATCTGGGCCTGCAACAGCGTTAGCACCAATCTGCATCATTGGCACATCGTCAAGGACGCGCAGAAGGCCGGCGCCAAGGTGGTGGTGGTCGATGCTTATAAGTCACGCACCGCCAAGGAAGCGGACTGGCATCTAGCGCCCAAGCCCGGTACCGATGGCGCACTGGCGATGGCCTTGATCCAGGTGCTGATCGAAGAAGACTTGGTCGATCACGACTATGTCGCACGCTACACCGAGGGCTTTGATGAACTCGCGGCACGGGCCAAGACCTGCACGCCGGAGTGGGCGGCTGAGATCACCGGCATTGCCGCCGCCGATATCTGCCAGCTGGCGCGCGAATACGCGGCGGCACGGGCCGCCGCCTTGCGTATCGGTGTCGCTTTGGAGCGTCACCATGGGGGCGGCCAGACCATACGCGCGGTGTGTTGTCTGCCGTCCTTGATCGGCGCGTGGCGCGAAGTGGGCGGCGGCATTCTTGCCATGCCGGTGTGGGAACATCCCTATCGATTCGATGTGATGTGTCGCGCCGACTGGATTCCACCCGGCACGCGCGTCATCAACAATCTGAAGCTCGGGCGTCATCTCACCGGTGAGATGGCGCTGGACCCGCCCATACGCTCGATGATGTGCTGGAACACCAACCCCGTCACCCAGGCGCCGGAGAGCGACAAGATAGTCGCCGGCCTGCTGCGCGAGGATCTGTTCCTGGTAGTGGCCGATCATTTTCTCAGCGACACCGCGCGCTATGCCGACATCGTGTTGCCGGCGGCGATGGGCGCCGAGATGGAAGACATCATCCTGTCCTGGGGCCACAACTATCTCACCTACAACGAGAAGTGCGTGGAGCCGCCAGGCGAGTGTCTGTCCAATGCCGAGATCTTTCGTCAGTTGGCGACGCGCATGGGCTATCGGGACGAACGTCTGCACTGGTCCGACGCCGAGTGTCTGGAAAACTTCATCGCCTGGGACGCGCCAGCTTGTGCCGGCATCGACCTCGCGCTGTTGCGTCGTGAGGGCTATGCACGACTCGCGCTGGGCGCTGCCGATACCCGTGCGCCCCATCGTGAGGGCAAGTTCCCGACACCGTCCGGCAAATGTGAATTCAAATCGAGCATTGCTGCGCACGGCAATTTTGTCGCGCCGCCGTTTCGCCAGATGTATGAAGCCATGCAGGGCGGCGAGCCTGTCGACGCGCTGCCGGACTATGTGCCCGCGCGCGAATCGCCGACGACGAATCCGGTACTCGCCGCCCGCTATCCGCTCAATATCGTCTCGCCCAAGAGCCATGGCTTTCTCAATTCCTGTTACGGCAACATCGAGAACAAGATCAAAGGTCAGGGCGAACAGTTCGTATTGATCAATGCCGTCGATGCGGGCTCGCGCGCGATCAACGATGGCGATGCGGTGCGGGTGTTCAATGATCGCGGCGGCTTTGAAGGGCGTGCGCAAGTTTGTGATGACGTCAACCGGGGTGTGGTGGTGGCGACCCTTGGCTATTGGCGGCAATTGAATCGCGGCACGGTCAATATCATCAGTTCAGCAGAGTTTTCCAATCTCGGCCACGCCCCAAGTTTTTCCGACAACTTGGTCGAAGTGGTGAGGGCCGGACAAGAACACTGACGGCGATCTGCCGTCGTTGAATAAAATCGAGAGAGCCGAGGGGAGCTTCCATGATCACGATGATCGTTTTTGTGCGTCGTAAGCAGGGTTTGAGTCGCGAACAATTCAGCAAGTACTGGTTTGAACACCACGGCCCGCTGGTGAAAAGCATTCCGGAGTTCATGCGTCATGTGCGCAAATACATTCAGTACCACCCGGCGCCGGGGCACGCCGCAGCAGGCTCGTTATTTGGCGACATTCCTGACTACGACGGTGTCGGCGAGATCTGGTACGACAGCCGCGAGGCCATGAACGCCTCTTTCCAGGAGCCGCGCTATCTTGAGATCATCAAGCCCGACGAATTGAAATTCATCGACATCGAGGCTTGCCTGTCCTTCATTGGCGATGAACGAGTGATGTTTGACGGCATCAAGGCGTGAGGCCGGTGCGGAAACCACGCTTGCAGGCGCGGAATTCCGCGTGACCAGGGTCTCGGAATAGTATTCGCATCCATGGCATTACTTTGC
>JAYWAC010000162.1:0-4913 GCA_043782755.1 Pseudomonadota bacterium
GCCATCCTCGCCGAAGTAGTCCGGCGAATAGTACATACCGACTTCCAAGGACGGCTTGAACTGGATGCTCTCCCAGGCGTAGTTCAACTTGCCGTAGCCTTCGAAGTAGTTGTAATCGGCGGCGACGTCTTCGTTCTGATCGGGATAGGCGTAGTAGATCATGCCGACATCCCAGCCGATGCCGGTGGCGAATTTGCCGGTGAAGCCGCCGTAGAAATCGGTTTCGAGCGAAGCCGTGTTACTGGCTGGACCGCCGCCGAATTCAATATTCGAAGCCCATACGCCAGCGTAGAAGCCCGACTCATGGGTGTAGTCGAAACCACCCTGTATGGCCGGCCCTTCGTTGCTGTTGGTGATGCCGCGGAACACGTATTCAGAAAACAGGCCGACGTTGGCGCTAAAGGTGTGCGGCGAAGCAGGCGCCTCGTCGGCGGCCGGTTCCTCGGCTGATGCGACACCCAGCAACAGCAATCCGCCCAGCACGGTGGCGTTGCGCGCGAAAGTCAAAGATGACTTGCGGGAATGATCCATAGCTGGTCCTCCGTGTGGCGACAAGAATTGAAGTTAGCGATTGATGCAGGAATTCGCTGCCGCCGTGTAGGTGCGCATTCATTCGCACCTTCGAGCCCAAACCGGCCACACGGACGCGGTTTTAAATGTGCGAATGAATGCGCACCTACACAAGATCAGAACCAAGGCCTGTCAGGCACTCGCCTCGCCCGCCTCCTTGTGCGGCTTCGCCGCCGGCGCGGTATAGGGAATCTCGATACCGCTTTCGCGCAGGCGGGTGTCCAGCGCCCAGCAGAAATCCGACACCACCGAGCCCGGTCGCTTGATCGCGCGCAGGTTGAGCCACACCACCAGTTCGAAATCGAGGCCGGTGTCACCGAAGCGCACCAACCACACCTGCGGCTCGCGCAGCGGGTTATGCAGCAAGGTGTGTTCGACATCGTGAGCGGCGGCGAGCGCCGCCTTGCGCACTTCTTCCTTGTCGGTGTCGTAGGTCACGGTGAAGGGCACATGGATGCGCCGACAAGTATCTTCCAGCGTCCAGTTCATGACCTTGCTGCTCATGAACTCGGAATTCGGCACCAGGATGTCGATGTTGTCGCTGGTGGTGATGCGCGTGGCGCGCATATTGATCTCTTTGACCATGCCGGTCGCGCCGGACTGCAGCTCGATCAAATCACCGACGTTCAGACTCTTCTCGAACAGGATGATGAGGCCGGCCACGAAATTGCTGATCAAGGTCTGCAGACCGAAACCGACACCGATACCGAGAGCGCTGGCGAACAACGCGAACTTGGTCAGATCAACACCGATAGACGACAGGCCGACCACGATGCCGATGATCAACAACAGGTAATGCAGCACGCGACCGACCGAATACAGCGAGGCCGGACTGAAAGCAGAATAATTCGGCCCGACGCGCTGTAGACCGCCACGCACCAAGGCCGACAACCACCAGGCCATGGTCAGAATCAAGCCCAAACGCAGCAGGCCGAGGGTCGTGACCGGCGTCTCGTTGATTTCAAACAGCGGATGGGACAGCAGGTCGTGTGCTTCCGAAAGGCTGCCGCGCACCGCGTCCTTGAGCAGACGCACACTCTGGCCGACGCGTCCTTCCCGTTCACGCAGGCGCGCGTCCAGCATGTCGACCAACTGCGTGCCGCTGCGCAATTGCGCCGACAGATCCTCAAGTGCCGTCTCGACGCCGGTCAATTCATTGCGTGCACGCTCATACAACGCGCTGATCGAGGGTTCGTCGGCCGCTTCCCGTTCGATGGTAATGGCGCTGCGTAACTGCGCGGCGCGCGCACTCTGCTCGGTCGCGATCCGCGCCTGCTTGTCGAGCAGCGCCTGTTGCTTGCGTAGCAGGGTGCGATCGGCGGCGGGTTCGGCGGTATTGCGATCGGCCACGCGCTGCAGCAGTCGCTGGGCCAGCACCGCCGCCGCACGCCGCGCTTCGGCAATCGCGATCTCGACACCGCGACGCAGTGTTTTGACATCGTGATAACGGGCCTGGGCCCGTTCATCGGGACTGGTGGCGAGCGCGATGGAGCCGGTCAACTGCAACTTCATCAGATCGGCGCCGGCACTTTGCGCAGCCTTGGTCGCTTCCTTCTCGATACGCTGCCATTCTTCCAGCGCACTGCTCGTGCACTCGATGCGCTGGCCGGCGGTGGTGAGCTGCTTGAAGTGCTGATCGAGTTCCGCCGTCAGCGCAGTCTGATGAGCGCGCCGCCAGCGCAATTCCTGATTGAGGGTCTCAATGCGCAGGCGATCGCGAATCAGACGCACACCTTCGACCACGCGCTCCGCACTGTCATTGGCGATATCGCGATAGCGAAGTTTGGCGGCGTCCTGTTCGTTACGCCCGAGGGCCAGGGACCGCTCGATGAGGGTGATCTCTTGATCTTCCAGATCGGCGGCGCGACGGAGCTGTTCGTTTTCGCGTCCGAGCTCGAGCACGTCGTCGAGCGGATAGGCGTCCTTCATCGTCGGCGGCGGCGCGGCCGGTGCCGGTGGCGCCTGCAGGGTGCGCTTGTAGCGCCCGTAGTGTCGTTCGATGCTGGCGCGCAGTTGCGCCAGATCGTTGCGCTCTTCGCCGCTGGCAGCGGTGACGAGCGTGTCGAGATGTTTGACGAAGGTCGCGTAGCGCGCGTCGAGCAGTTTGCCGTCGGGGTCTTCGCCGACCACAAAATAATTCCACCACTCGGCATCGAGGTTGCGCGGATCGGGAATGGCAGGTGGCGCGGCCGTCGCTTCGGTGGTTTCGGCGCCGACGCCGGGCAAGGTCGGCACGGCCTGGACAAACTGGGCAACCAGCAGACAGACCACCAGGAAACAGAGACGCAGGATGTGCGCGTTGAACGCGGAGCGACGGAGGCAGGCAATCATCGCGGGGCAGTATAGACGCGCGGCGCCCGGCCGCCCAGCGCGACGCGGAGGCTGTGTTAAAGTCCAGCCCCGTTCGCCCCATGAAGAGCACGTGCCGCGATGCCACCTGTCCGCCCCCGCGATGCCGCCAGCCTGGTCATACACCGACGCCGCGCCACCCATGTCGAGGTGTTGATGGGCCGACGTGGCAGCAAGGCGCGTTTCAAACCGGGCGTTTATGTGTTTCCCGGCGGTGGCCTCGATCGTGCTGACTATCGTGCCCAGCCCGCGCGGCCGCTGGCCGACGATCTGGTGCCGCAACTGGCCGTCGGCAATTCACTGACCAAGGCCAATGCACTGGCGATGGCGGCGGTGCGCGAAGCGCGCGAGGAAGCCGGCCTCATGTTCGGCGTGCCTGGCAGCGTCGGTCCCGTCAGTCACGCCACCTGGGACGAATTCCGCCGCGCTGAGCTGGCACCCGATCTCGGCGCCCTGCAATTTCTCGGCCGCGCCATCACTCCCAGCCATCAACCGATCCGCTACCACGCACGCTTCTTCGCCGCACCCGCCGAGCTGTTCAGCGGTGCCCTGGCCGGCGATGGCGAACTTGAAGACCTGCGTTGGATACGCATCGAGGACACCGCCACGCTCGACATGATGGAGGTGCAGAAGCTGGTGCTGGACACCCTGGTCCACAGACTCGCCGGGCGCGCTGTGCCGGCGCGGCGTTTGTTCTTCAATTGGGGGCGGCGGAATGTGCTCGATGCGTAAGGTGTGTACGGTGGAAAGAATGTCAGACTGAAATCTGACCCACAGAATAGGGGCATTGTTTGTGGGTCAGACTTCAATCTGACATTCTTTGTAGAGCCTCAAACCACCAAGGTTTCGTCCACAAACCGATACACGACAAAACTCCCCACCGCACCCAAGGTCGCCACACAAAAGGCCGCCATACTCAAAGGCGCCACCGCCAACACCGCACTGATGGCCATCGGCCCGGCTGAGGTCCCGGCATCGGTCAGCAAGCGCCACAAACCTAGAAACTCGTTGCGTCGCGCCGCCGGTGCGAGATCGGTGCCGAGGGTCATGACGATCCCGGTAGACAGGCCATTGGCCATACCGACCGCGAGCGCCACCGCCATCAGACTGTGATAACCCTGGGCAAGGGTCATCGCCGCCAAGGTCAATACGAATAACATCGAACTCGGTACCGCCGTCGCGCGCCGACCATAGCGGTCCATGATGACACCGGCAGGATAAAAGAACGCGACGTCGACCAGCGCCGAAGCCGACACGATGGTGCCGATCTGTTGCGCATCGAGAGCGAGGCTCGCGCCGATCAAGGGCAGTAACACCGTGCGCGATTCGCGCATCAGCATGAAGGACACCGCCGCCACACCGGCGGTGGCAAATACCCGGCGGTATTCGACGGCGAGGTGTGGAATGGTGCGCCACTCGAGTTGGCGCGCACTTGCTGCTTCGGCGCGGGCGAACACGATGACGCAGAGCAAGGCCAGCAACACCGCCAGCGATGCGCAAAGAAAGGTCACGGTGTAGCCGAAGTAGTGGGCCAGCGCGCCGCCCGCCATCGGCCCGAGCAAGGCCGAGGCCCGCACCGAGCCGGCGATCATGGCGATCACACGGCCACGTTCCGCCGGCGAACAATAGGCCGACACATAACTCATGCGGCCGAGCAGGAAGGTGCTGCTCTGGGACGGACTCGCCTCCAGCTGGCGCTCCTCGGTGGTGGACTTCGACCTGCTGTCGCAGGCGCGGGCTGCGCAGCGGGCGCTGGAGCTCCTGCGCGAGGCCGGCCGCCGCCTCTCGGGCAAGGGCAGTGGCGCGGCCCCCACGATCTCGTGGCGCGACGCGGGCATGGTGGCCGTGCTCGGGCTCCTCGTGGCCCTGGTGGTGGTGCGGCGGCGGAGAGGCCCGCAGGGAGGCCCGGGCCGCTCGCAGGCCGCGCTGGCCGCGGATGCGCTCCGCGCGCAGAAGCTTTGGAGGCAGGCTCGCCAGCGCCTGGAGCGAGCGGG
>JAYWAC010000163.1:0-4903 GCA_043782755.1 Pseudomonadota bacterium
GGTAACGGTCGGTTCAGATAACCACGGATCGTCAATTGATGCAGTGGATAGTTCGTTAGGCGTTTGGTAGTAGAACAGACCCGGTCCCGAACTCCCCCCGACTGGCACAAGGGCCGTATCGTAGGAGAAGCGCACAACGACCGACCGCCCGAAAAGACTTACAGGAGTTTGTGTGCCGAGCCCAAGCGTATTGTTGTTATCTGCACCGTCGAAAAATACCCCCGAAATTTCGGCATCGATGATTGCGGCAGCTACGGCGGTGGGACCGCACAACCCTATTACAAGCCATGCGACGCGGATAAATGTAGGAACAGAAAAGGAGACTGACTTATTCATCGCACGCATCCCTGTAGAGTTGCGTGGATAGTAGTAGTCAAACAAGGAAAGCGGAGAGTGAAATAACGTTACAGCCGCAAAAATTCAGATGGCTGTTTAAGTACATGGTAAGTACAGACCCGCCGAGAGGCGGAAAAGAGACCCTATCTAGTTGATTCTATTGGTGGGCGATAGTGGGATCGAACCACTGACCCCTGCCGTGTGAAGGCAGTGCTCTCCCGCTGAGCTAATCGCCCTTCATCGAGGAAGGCGGATTCTAGGGCGGCAGCGCGGGAGGGTCAAACTTTTCAACGACGGGTGGTGTGAAACGGGTGAGCGCTGTTTGCCGAAGACAGGGGTCGTGCAAGCGGCGTTGCCGACCCATCATGTCCTGATTCCCTATAATGCGCCCGATTCCACTCTGACCCTACAGCGCACGCCATGACCATCGTTACCCGTTTCCCGCCCAGCCCGACCGGCGATCTGCACATCGGCAGTGCACGCACCGCGCTCTATAACTGGCTCTACGCGCGCCGCCATGGCGGGCGCATGGTGTTGCGCATGGAAGACACGGACCGCGAGCGGTCGACCCAAGCGGCGGTCGACGTCATCCTGCAGGGCATGGCGTGGTTGGGCTTGGACTATGACGAAGGTCCTTACTATCAGACCCGGCGTTTTGATCGCTATAAGGAAGTGGCGGACGACCTGCTGGCGCGAGGCAAGGCCTATCGTTGCTATTGCAGCCGTGAGCGTCTGGATGAGCTGCGCGCGGCGCAGATGGCGGCCAAGGACAAGCCTCGTTACGACGGCCACTGTCGCAACCATCTCAATCCCGATAATGGCAATCCGCCGGTAGTGCGTCTGGCCACGCCACTGGAAGGCGCAGTGGTCATCGACGATCGGGTGCGTGGCGCGGTCACCATTCAGAATAGCGAGCTCGACGACCTCATCATCGCGCGCTCGGACGGTAGTCCGACTTACCATCTGAGCGTGGTGGTGGACGATATCGACATGGGCATCACCCATGTGCTGCGCGGTGACGATCATCTGAACAACACGCCGCGTCAGATTCACATCCTTGATGCTATCGGCGCGCAGCGCCCGGTCTATGCCCACATCCCGATGATCAATGGTAGTGACGGCAAGAAGCTCTCGAAGCGTCACGGCGCGGTCAGCGTGCTGGCCTATCGCGATGACGGCATTCTGCCGCCAGCTCTATTGAATTACCTGGCGCGTCTCGGCTGGTCCCACGGTGATCAGGAGATCTTCAGCGAAGCCGAGATGATCGCAGCCTTCGACATCGATGACATCAACAAGTCGGCCGCGACTTTCGATCTGGACAAGCTGTTATGGCTGAACCAGCACTACATCCAGCACATGCCGCTAGCGGAACTGGTCGGCCATGCACGGCCCTATTTCGATCAGGCGGGACTCGACACCAGCGACCCGACTCAGCTCGCGGCGGTGGTGGATGCACAGCGCACGCGCGCCAAAACCTTGCTGGAGATGGCCGACAAGAGCCGGCCGTTCTTTGGCGAACTGACCAGCCTCGATGAAGCGGCGATGGCCACGCATCTGGTGCCAGCGGCGGCTGCGCCGTTGCGCGATCTGCGCGATCGACTAGTCGATCACGAGCCCTGGCAGGCGCAGGCCTTGCACGCATTGATTGAAAGTGTGGCTGCGGCCCATGAAATGAAACTCGGCAAGATCGCGCAGCCATTGCGTGTGGCGGTGACGGGTTTCTCAGCATCACCTGCGATCGACGTCACACTGCAACTGGTCGGTCGTCTGCAATGCATTGTGCGTCTCGATAGGGCGCTCGCGTATATCGCCTCGCGCGCCGACGCAGCTTGACAGTATCGCCTACCCTCGGTACCCTGCGCCGCCTCTGACGGATTCGATAAGGATTTGAAAACACGAGCTGTTTGATGCTCCGTTTCCAGCTTCCTCACCGACTCCTGCGGGTGCTGCAGAGCGCCTGCAACGGAATCCGCGGGGCCATAGCTCAGCTGGGAGAGCGCTACAATGGCATTGTAGAGGTCGGCGGTTCGATCCCGCCTGGCTCCACCAAATCCGTCCCCTTCGTCTAGAGGCCTAGGACACTGCCCTTTCACGGCGGCGACAGGGGTTCGAATCCCCTAGGGGACGCCATATACAAATACACCGGCTTTATGCCGGTGTTTTTGTATATGGGGATGCTGCGCGAGCGTTGCCAAGATAATCAATACATCAAGCGCAAAATCGCACCGCCCCAAATTCGATTTCGCGATGCATGAATGTGCGAATAAATTCGCATCTACAGGACGAGCAAGCCATGTCCACTCACTGCATCTTCTGTTATCCGGACCGCCCCATCCTCGCCGAGTCTGAACTCGCGCTGGCTTTCGCCGATGCCTACCCCGTCTCTCCCGGTCACACCCTCATCATCCCCAAACGTCATGCACGCACCATGTTTGACACCAGCCTCGACGAATACGTCGCCTGCTTCGCTCTCGCCCGCGAAGTGCGCGAACTGCTGATAGCGCGTCATCAACCGCAAGGCTTCAATCTTGGTGTGAACTGTGAAGTGGCCGGCGGCCAGTCGGTGTGGCATGCCCATCTGCATTTGATTCCGCGCTACACAGGTGACAGCGAAGACCCGCTCGGTGGTGTGCGCAACGTCATTCCGCGCAGGCGCAAGCCCGGGTCTCCTTCAGCCCCCTGAGGCAGGCCGCGCCGAGCGTTGTAGTTCGTCGAGATAAGTTTCGAGGATAGGCAGCAGACATTCACGGAATGGCCACACGATGCCGAGCTCGGCTTCGAATTCCGAAGGCTCCTGGCGATCGCGGCCTGAATAGACGCCGATGAAGCGCAGATCTTCGACCGTCGAGTGCCCGTCTTTGCCGGCCATGCCGCCGCGTTTGACCATCACCGGCGAGCCCGACATGCCAGTCTTGGTCTTGCCGTCGATGTAGATGCGAGGCTGCGAGTCGAATATCGCCGGCTCAGAGGCGATGGTGCCGCTTTTATAGATAGGCAGGCTGTTGGGTGTGGTGCTGGCCTGCAGCGGGAAGCCGGTGACGAAGGCCTGGTCCATGACCGCCAATTGCAGTTCTGTCGCCAGTTCTTTTTCGAGATCGATAGGGCAAACCTGGGTACCGAGTGGCAGGGCGCCGCCGACGTCGAGCGCGATGACGTCGACGTCGGCGCCAAACAGTGGATGTTCGCGCCAGCGCGGATGGCCGTCGCTGCCCAGCAGTGTGATGCGAAAGGCAGTCGACGCCGAGGGCACGCTAGCCGTGTCACGTTCGCGCATCACATGGGCGTGCACAGTCAGGGAGCCGGGCAAGGCGCGCGAGTGATGGAGGGCCTGACGAGTCTGGAAATGCCGACCGGACACCACATGCCAGTTGGTGACCAGGAAGGTGCGACCCTGTAATTGACAGAAGAAGCCGCTAGCCTCGCCGAGGCGGGCCTCGGTGTCGCGCGCGAAGACTTCGAGCCGCGCGACGCGGAAGGAATGCAGGTTGACGTTGGACAAGGGCGGCGGTCGGCTGGGCTTAAGTGTGGCTATCATAACGCCGGGCCCGACCTGTGACCCGAGTTGTGCGGACAGGGCGGCCATCCACGCGTCCTTTTCCCGAGCGTAGGGCGGATAGCCGGTGGAACTGGCCGCTTTTCGCATGATTCTTTGTAGGTTTTTTTGTCGAAAGGCTTTGGGATTCTGGCCCAAGGCCATAAGATGCGCCCCTGCGCGGCACGACCCCGCCGCGCCGCGACCTTGAGGGCCGGCGCCCCGGCCAGTTACACAGGTGGTACAGGTTCGCTCAAGCCAGGATTAACGAGCGGCCGTTGCGTATTGCCGCAGGATATTTGAGAGCACATATGACAGACCTCACACGCTACCGGAACATCGGTATTTTCGCCCACGTCGACGCGGGCAAGACCACGACCACCGAGCGCATCCTCAAACTGACCGGCAAGATCCATAAGATCGGCGAAGTCCATGACGGCGCCACCACCACCGATTTCATGGATCAGGAACGCGAGCGCGGCATCACCATTCAGTCGGCCGCCACCACTTGTTTCTGGAACGAGCATCGTCTGAACATCATCGACACCCCCGGGCACGTCGACTTCACCATCGAAGTCTATCGCTCGTTGAAAGTGCTGGACGGCGGCGTCGGTGTGTTCTGCGGTTCCGGCGGTGTTGAACCGCAGTCCGAAACCAACTGGCGTTATGCCAACGATTCCAAGGTCGCGCGCATCATCTACGTCAACAAGCTCGACCGTACCGGCGCTGATTACTATCGCGTCGTTGACCAGGTGCAGAAGATTCTCGGTGCACGTCCGATCGTGATGGTGTTGCCTATCGGCTTTGAAGACACTTTCAAGGGCGTCGTCGATTTGCTGACCCGCAAGGCTTGGATTTGGGACGACTCCGGCGACCCGATGAACTATCACATCGAAGATGTGCCGGCCGACATGAAGGACAAGGTCGAAGAGTGGCGCCACACGCTGATCGAAATCGCCGTCGAACAGGACGACGATGTGATGACCAAGTATCTCGAAGGTGAAGAGCCCGACATCGAGACCCTGAAGCGCTGCA
>JAYWAC010000164.1:0-33622 GCA_043782755.1 Pseudomonadota bacterium
ACGGCCATCGCCAGGATCGCGCACACTCGACCCAGCGGCGGACGCGCTGTATTCGACAAACCGTCCGTCACAGCCAGCGTCAGTGCCGCGACGATGCCGAGACCCGGCAAGTAGTTGCGATGTTCGTGCATAAGCTCAAGCGGAATGACGCTGCTTTCGAGGACATGCCCAAGCAGAAACCAGCCCCACGCGAAAGCGAGATAGGGCTGGCGCGCGCGCCGCGCGAAGATCAGCGCCGACATCACCACTAGTGCGACGACGGCGAGCGCAGTGTCGGGAGGCGTTAGCCAACTGCGCGACAAGGCGATGTCGTCATGAAAGAGCGCATAGGCGCCCGGCGCAGGCAGAACTAGCAGGCGCAGATAGGCGAACATCACGCGCGCCTCGCTCCACAACCGCTCGCTCGGCGTGAACTCGCGTCCCGCGTAACCGGGCGCGATGTCATGCAGAAAATAGCCGATGCCCGCAGCCAACACGCCCACTGCCACCACCATCAAGGCGGCGCGTGATGCGCCGGACAAGGGCGCGCGACCAGAGCGCAGCACGCAGGCTTCGATCAGCAGCAGGTAGAGGGGCAGACTGAGTGCCACTTCCTTGCACAATAAAGCGAGCAGCGCCAATGACAGACAGGCCAGCGGCCAGGCCGTCGGTAGCGCTTCATTGCGCAACTGTCGCTGACGACAAGAGGTGTACAGCAGCAGCGTCAGCAACATGAAAGTCGCCGACAGCGAAGTCATGCGCTGCACGACGTAGAGCACCGACGTCAAGTTGATGGGATGAACGGCCCACAGCGCAGCGATCAACCAGGCCGCGCCCTGCGGCACACGCGGCGCGAGTGACGGCAACAGGCGCGCTATGAGACTCCACACCAAAAGCGCATTGAGTGCGTGGATGGCGAGATTGGTGGCTTTGTAGGACCAGGGCGCAAGGCCGGCCAGACTGCGGTTGACGGCGAAGCTCAGCATCGCGAGCGGTCGCCCGAGCGGCCCGGTGTCGACACCGGACATGGCCGCGTCGAGCAGCGTATCGAGACGCAGGGAATGCAGTTCCAGCGCTGGGTTCTGCACGATGGTGTGGTAGTCGTCGAAGGCGAAACCACCCTTGAGACCCGGCAGGTAGACCAGCACGACCAGCGCGACGAGTAGCCCCGCAGCCAGC
This sequence comes from Pseudomonadota bacterium, assembly GCA_043782755.1. GTDB lineage: Bacteria > Pseudomonadota > Gammaproteobacteria > JADJYF01. Next base: position 1,159 of record JAYWAC010000164.1, read on the forward strand.
GCGGTCCTCGCTTGCTCGGACCTGTCTATCAGCATTGTCGGGCCAGGGGCGGGATACAAACGTCAGACAAAAAAAAGCACGCTGCGCAGAGCGCAGCGTGCTTGGACGTCAGATTACGCGCGCCTTACTTGCGGCAGGACGAGGGACGATACTTGCCTTCGAGATCGCCGTCGTTGCAATTCCAAACCACCTTGCCGCCGCTGGTCGCCGGCGTCAGGAGGAGCTTCTTATTAGTTATAGGTTTGGTCGAAAACGTGACTTCAATTATGCCTTTTGGAAGCACAGTCACCTGCTTCACCGAGTTACCCGAAATGTCGGTCGGCTTCGCCATACCTGCGCCGGTATTGTCGGTCGGCAGGCTGCCGTTGGCGGAGAAATACTCGGACACGGCGGTCTTGCCGGCGCTGGCCAGCGACAGACCTTCGGTCACTTTCGCGCGGACGGTGTAATCCTGGTAGGCCGGAATCGCGACTGCGGCCAGGATGCCGATGATCGCCACGACGATCATCAATTCGATAAGGGTAAAGCCCTGTTGTTTCTGCATCTTCATGTCTCGTCTCTCCTCAGAGAATTGCTTTGAATCTGTCATTCGCCAGTGAGCCGGTGCGGCGGCCTTCGCGACACGCCACCGGTAAATCTTCATTCGAACCCGATGACTCATCGAGCCGAACTCGTGCAGGCTGTGTTAGCAGTTTCCGTGCCACAGGGCGCTATCGGGAGAGAGCCGCGAATTTGTTGGCGTAAGTGCGCAAGCGCCGTAGCGGTGGTGGGGTTTAAATCCTGTCTCTGGACTCCGTCCACGTCACAATGTGACAAAAATCGTCAGATCGTCGCCGGCTTCAACTCTCGATGCCGAGTTTTTGTAGACGGTAGCGCAGCGCTCGAAAGCTGATACCGAGCAGCTTGGCGGCCTTGGTTTTGTTCCAGCGGGTCTGTTCCAGGGCGACCAGAATGCGGCTGCGCTCGACATCGTCGAGATAATCCTGCAGCTCGGCCGGCGCGGCGCTCGCCGACGCGGCACGCGGCCCTTCGGGCAGCCGCAGATCGGCAACCCTGATCTGATCGTTCTCACACAGAGTCAGGGCACGCTCAAGTATGTTCTCGAGTTCGCGCACATTGCCGGGAAAGGCATAGTTCAGCAGTGCAGCTAGGGCATCGTCGGTCAGGCGCGGCACCGCCACCCCGAATTCGACGCTCTTCTTGGCGAGAAAATGCTCGACTAGCAGGGCGATATCGTCGGCCCGCTCGCGCAGTGGCGGCACATTCAGTTCGATGACGTTGATGCGGTAATAGAGGTCCTGACGGAATTCACCTGCCTCGACCAGCTCAGCCAGTTTCTTGTGGGTGGCCGATAGAATGCGGCAATCGACCGCCACTTCGGCGTCCGCTCCTAGCGGCCGCACGCGCTTCTCCTGGATGGCGCGCAGCAGTTTGACCTGCATGTGCAGCGGCAGCTCGGCCACTTCATCCAGAAACAGCGTGCCGCCGTCGGCGGCCTGGAACAGGCCCGGCTTATCGGCCACCGCACCGGTAAAGCTGCCCTTGCGATGGCCGAACAACTCGCTCTCCATGAGTTCACCAGGAATCGCGCCGCAATTGACCGGCACGAAGGTCGCCTGGGCGCGCGCGCCCTGTTCGTGGATCAGGCGAGCGACCAGCTCCTTGCCGGTACCGGACTCACCACTGATATAGACCGGCGCCTGACTGCGGGCGAGCTTTGCGACCGTTTCGCGCAGCCGTTCGATGACGGCCGAGCCGCCGATCAAGGCGCGCGACTGGGCGGTGGGCGAGCCGCGCAGCTTGAGCGCCTGGGTGATGAGGTTGCGCAGATCCTTAAGGTTGACGGGCTTGGTGACGAAGTCGAAAGCGCCGGATTTGAGCGCGGTGATGGCTGATTCCATGTTGCCATGGGCGGTGATGACCGCCACTGGCATACCGGGATGTCGGCGCGCGATGTCGGCCACGAGATCCAACCCGTTGCCGTCCGGCAGGCGCATGTCGGTCAAGCACAGATCGAAATTCTCCTGACGCAACAGCGCCAGGGCCTCGGCGATATTGGCGGCCGGACTGGCCTGCACACCCATGCGCCCGAGCGTGATGCCGAGCAATTCGCGAATGTCGGGCTCGTCGTCGACGATCAGCGCGCGTCTTTCGCTCATACTTCTCCAATCCTTTGTTGTCTGCCGGGGTGGGCGAACACGATGCGGAAACGACATCCCTGCTGGCGCTCGACGAGCTGCAGCGAGGCCTGGTTGGACTCACACAACTCGCGGGCGATGTAAAGTCCAAGCCCGGTGCCACTGCTCTCGGTGGTGGCGAAAGGTTCGAACAGGCGATCGGCGATGGCGTCGTTCAGACCCGGGCCCGAATCGAACACTTCCAGAAACGGCCGCCCGTTGCTCTCGATGATGCCGGCTTCAAAGCCCAGTAGCGGCGCGCGCGTGGCGTAGCGCAGCCCGTTCTCACTCAAGTTCCATAACACCTGATGCAACTGGCTCTTGTCGATCTTGACGATGATGGACTCGTCCAGCCAGCGCACCACCAGGTCGCCGTCGGCCAGATCGAAACGTTCCAGAAGCTCGGCGCAGAACGCCTCCAGCCATGGGCGCAACGGGAAACTCTCCGACACTACGTCGTGACGACGACCGATGGTCATGACGTTTTCAATGATGGCGTTCACGCGCTGCGAGTGCTGCAGGACGATATCGGTGAGGCGTCGATCCTGACTGGCCAGGTCGGGCGATTCCGACAACAACTGACCGGCGTGGCTGATGGCGCCGAGCGGATTGCGAATCTCATGGGCGATGCTGGCGGTCAGGCGCCCGAGCGAGGCGAGTTTCAACTGCTGGGCACGCTGACGCGTCTCGGCGGCGTCTTCGAGAAACACCAGGGTGCCGTGCTGCTCGGGTTCGCTGGCACCGAGTTCGGTGAATGACACCAGCGCATTGATGCTGCCATGGCCGACGATGGTAGCGGCCGGATTCTCACCGCTGCGCAGCCACAGTCGGTAGGACGCTTCGAGCGGCGTGGAGATGGTAGCCAGCACGCCTTCCATAGTGCCGCTCTCGCGACCGAGGATTTCCGCTGCGGCGTCGTTCGCCAGCACCACCACGCCGTCACGGTCGAGCACCATGATGCCGGCGCGCATGCGCCGCACGATGTGTTCGTTCAAACGCGAGAGGTGTTCGATGTCAAGCGCGCGCGCGGCCGCCAGCGCCTCACTGCGGCGGGCTCTTTCGGCCAAGGCCGAAGCCAGTACCGCAGTACCGAAACAGGCCGCGCCGAGCAGGCCCGCCTGGGTGTAATTGGCGGGCGAATAGGCGTCGTGGAGTATGCCGAAAAAGGTTTCGCCGAGCATCGCCATGCTCGCTAGTGCGGCGAAGAATACCGCTGCGCGCCCCGAGGCCAAGAGACAGGCACCGGCCACCGAGATCACCAGCCGTATGCCGATGCCGCTGGTCACGCCACCAGCGGCGTGCATCAGCAGCGAGGTCGCCAACAGATCCGCCAGCACCCCGCCGTAGACCTGCACACGATAGGTCAGGCCGCGCTGCTCGGCGGAAAACAACGCACCGATGGCGAACACCAGATAGCCGAGTGCGGTGCCGACGAACAGACGTGAGTCAACATCGGACAGGTTGGGTGGCAACTTGCCGGACAGACTTAAGATCGTGAATACACCGGCGATGACGATGCGGTAGAAATTGAAGTAGCGCAGCGCATTCCAATTGTTGTGCTGAACGCGTTGTCGCACCTCGTGGGCGCGAGTCGCCGACAGGGTCATGAGCGCTGGCGTGCCTGGTCGGCGTGGGCCGCCGAACAATAATGTTGCCCGCCGCGTGAAATCGCCTCGTTGCTGGGAAAATAAATCTGACAATGCGCGCAGCGCACAGTCTGTGCATCGATAGCTGCCTTCTTACGAGGCGCGCTGGCGGCGACTTTCAAACGTCGCATGACCATCACCACGATGACACCGATCAACACTAACAAGATCAAACGAGCGAGCATTCAGAGCGCCTCCGCGCGAACGGGCGCTTCACCGTCGCAGTCATGACAAAGCACCCATGAAGCGCCATACTGGATCACCTCGTTCCGTCGCCAACTGCGGCCGTATGTTCACCTTTTGATCCGTCCGACTCAAGGCGGTTGGTGATAAGCTTGCGGGCCTGCGGTGTGCCGGTGCGTGCCGTCTGTCTAGGGGGAATGATGAATCTGCATGAGTATCAGGCCAAACGCCTGTTTGCCGACTATGGCATTCCGGTGCAAGGCGGCGAAATCGCGCACAACGCGCAAGAAGCAGTGGCCCAGGCACGCGCGCTCGGTGGCGATGCATGGCTGGTGAAAGCCCAAGTCCACGCCGGTGGTCGCGGCAAAGCCGGCGGCGTGAAGTTCACGCGTGATCTGAAAGAACTCGAAGCGACCGCCGCGCGCCTCATCGGCTCGCGGCTGGTGACCTACCAATCCGGTCCCGAAGGCCAGCCTGTCGGATGTGTGTTGGTAGCCGCCGCCGCCGATATCGCGCACGAGCTTTATCTCTCGGCATTGGTCGACCGCGCCAGCCGTCGCATCGCTTTCATGGCCTCGCGCGCCGGCGGTATGGATATCGAAGAAGTAGCGGCCACTACTCCCGAGAAGATCGTGAGCTTCGCGGTCGACCCGGTGCTCGGCCTGCAGGACTACCAATGTCGTAAGATGGGCTTCGCCCTCGAACTCGACGCCAAGCAGCGCAGCCAATTACAGATCATCCTGCACGGTCTGTATCGCCTCTTTAACGAGCGCGATTTAAGCCTGGTCGAAATCAATCCGCTCGCGATCCTGACCGATGGTTCGCTGTGCGCACTGGATGGCAAGATCAATGTCGACGACAACGCGCTCTACCGTCAGGAGATCGCGAGCTGGCGCGACCCGGATCAAGAAGACGAGAAGGAACGCCGCGCCAAGGAGTTCGATCTCAATTACGTGACCTTGGACGGCAACATCGCCTGCATGGTCAACGGCGCGGGTCTCGCGATGGCGACCATGGACATCATCAAGCTGTCCGGTGGTGCACCGGCCAACTTCCTTGATGTCGGCGGCGGGACCACGGCGGCGCGGGTCGCCGAAGCATTCAAGATCATCGTCTCCGATCCCAAGGTGAAGGCCATCCTGGTCAACATCTTCGGCGGCATCGTGCGTTGTGACTTGATTGCCGAAGGCATCATCACGGCGGTCAAGGAAGTCGGCGTCAGCGTGCCGGTAGTGGTGCGCCTGGAAGGCACCAAGGTCAACGAAGGCAAAGAGATGCTGGCCAAGAGCGGGCTTGCGATCACCAGCGCCGAGGATCTCGCCGACGCCGCGAACAAGGCGGTGGCGGCCGTCGGAGGAAAGCACTGATGTCGATTCTGGTCAACCGCGCGACCCGCGTACTGGTGCAGGGTTTCACCGGCAAGCAGGGCACTTTCCACGCCGAGCAGGCGATTGCCTACGGCACCCAGATTGTCGGCGGCACCTCGCCCGGACGGGGCGGCGCCCAGCATCTTGATCGTCCCATTTTCGACACCATGGCTGACGCCGTGGCGGCTACCGGTGCCGACGCCAGCATGATCTTCGTGCCACCGCCCTTCGCCGCCGACGCCATTTGTGAAGCCGCTGATGCTGGCATCAAGGTCATCGCCTGCATCACCGAAGGCATTCCGGTGCTCGATATGCTGCGTGTCAAAGCCAGCCTGTCGGCGCGTCCCGAGGTGCGTCTGATCGGACCGAACTGCCCTGGCATCATTACGCCCGGCGAATGCAAGATCGGCATCATGCCGGGTGCGATTCACATGCAGGGCCGCATCGGCATCGTCTCGCGCTCCGGCACGCTGACCTATGAAGCCGTGCATCAGACCACGCGCGCCGGGCTCGGTCAGAGCACCTGCGTCGGCATCGGTGGCGACCCGATACATGGCATGAACTTCATCGACTGCCTGACCTTGTTCCAGGCAGATCCGCAGACCGAGGGCATCATCATGGTCGGCGAGATCGGCGGTTCGGCCGAGGAAGACGCGGCGGCCTTCATCGGCAAGCACGTCACCAAACCGGTGGTCGGCTATATCGCCGGCGTCACCGCGCCGGCCGGCAAGCGCATGGGTCATGCCGGCGCCATCATCTCCGGTGGCAAAGGCACGGCCGACGACAAGTTCAAGGCCCTCGAAGCTGCGGGTGTGCGCATCGTACGTTCGCCGGCCGAGATGGGTGCGGCCATGGCCCGGGCCCTAGCGGCCTGATCCCGGGCCGGCGTGTCGCGCAGCGTTCACGCAACGCGCCGCACGCCGGCAACACCATGACCGCCGCGCTCCGTCTCGCCCTCGCGCAAACCAACTTCTGTGTCGGTGACATCGCCGGCAATCGCGACACCATTATCGACCTCGCGTTGCGCGCCCGCGCCGAAGGCGCCGACGTGGTGGTGATGCCGGAACTGGCGATCACCGGTTACCCGCCCGAAGACCTGCTGTTCCGCCCCGGCCTGCATGCACGCGTGCGCGCCGCGCTGAACACTATCGCCGAACGCGTCACAGGCATTCATCTGGTGCTCGGTTATCCCGAACCGGACGGCGAGCGGCTTTTCAACAGTTGTCTGGTCATGCGCGACGGTCAGATCCTTGCCAACTATCGCAAGCAACATCTGCCGAACTATGCGGTGTTCGACGAGAAACGCTATTTCACACAAGGCGATCGCGCGGTGGTGGTGGAGATCAAGGGCGTGCGCATGGCCTTAAGCATCTGCGAAGACATCTGGACACCGGCCAGTGCGGCGCAAGCGCGTGCCGCCGGTGCGGAGTTGATCTGCAATATCAACGCCTCGCCCTACCATCTGCGCAAGGCCTCCGAACGCCTCGCGGCGGTGCGGGCAGCGGTGCAGGCCGGCGGCATACCGGTCGCCTATGTGAACACCGTCGGTGGTCAGGACGAACTGGTGTTCGATGGCGGTTCCTTCGCACTCAATGCCGATGGCTCGGTGTGCGCTCAGGCGCCGGCCTTCACCGAAGATCTGCTACCGCTCAGAATCGAACGCACTACCCAGGGCGTGACCCTGCGCGGCCCGCACCATGCGTTGTCAACGGAAGACGAGGCCGAGGTCTACGACGCGCTGGTGCTCGGCATTCGCGACTACATCACCAAGAACCGTTTCCAGGGCTGCGTGTTGGGTTTGTCGGGCGGTATCGATTCGGCGCTGACCTTGGCCCTGGCGGTCGACGCGCTGGGCGCCGAGCGCGTGATGGCGGTCTCCATGCCCTCGCGCTACACCGCTGACATGAGCATCGATGATGCGCGCGAACAGGCCGACATCATGGGCTGCGAATTTCACGTCGTGCCGATAGAGCAGCCGGTCGGTGCTTTCGCCGATGTGCTGGCGCCGGTCTTGAGCGGTCGCGATACCGGCGTCGCCGCCGAGAACGTGCAGGCCCGCGCGCGCGGCGTGATCCTGATGGCAGTGTCCAATGCCACCGGTCGCATGGTGCTGACGACCGGCAACAAGAGCGAGATGGCCGTCGGTTACGCGACGCTCTATGGCGACATGGCGGGCGGTTTCGCGCCGCTGAAGGACATACCCAAACTGCTGGTTTATCGCCTCGCCAACTGGCGCAACGCGCAGTCACCAGCGATCCCGCCACGCGTCATCGAACGCCCGCCGAGCGCTGAGCTGCGCCCGGACCAGAAGGACTCCGATTCATTGCCACCCTACGAGATACTCGACCCGATACTTGAGCGCTATATCGAGTTCGACCAGACACCTCATCAGATTGCCGCGCAGGGTTTCGACCTGGCAACGGTGAAACGGGTGGCGGCGATGGTCGACAGGAATGAATATAAGCGCCGTCAGGCGGCGCCGGGCGTGCGTATCAGCCGTCGCGCCTTTGGCCGCGACCGGCGCTTTCCGATCACCTCACGCTATAACGAGCAGGACGAGATCTGATTGTCTGTAGGTGCGACCATTCGCACATTGAAGTTGAAACGCATCGCCCCGCCATTGAATGTGCGCATGGTCGCACCTACATACACCCTCAATGCACCCGCGTCTCTTTCACTTCCTCGATGCCCGGGTAATTCGGGAAATTGAGTTCCAGCACGCGCAGCGCGTCGTTGGACAGATCATCAAGTTCGAGAATCTTGTAGGACTTGGCCATCAACACCAGAGCTTCCGGCATGGCCGGCGTCTGCTGGTAGTTCTCGACCACGTAACGGGCGCGATTGGCGGCCGCGACGAAGGCGCCGCGACGCATGTAGTAGTTGGCGACATTGACCTCGTTCTGCGCGAGCAGGTTGCGCAGATGGCGCATACGCAGCTGCGAGTCATCGACATATTTGCTGTCGGGGAAACGCTTGATGACCTCAGCGAAGTCGTTGAAGGATTTCAAGGCCGCGCCGGGATCGCGCTGCGAAGGGTCCTTGTGGATGTAACGCTCGGCCAGGCCTTGGCCAGCACCGAAGTTCACCAGGCCACGCAAATAAAAGGCATAGGCCATGTGCGGATGGGATGGATAGAGCTTCATGAAGCGGTCGAGCGTCGAAATCGCCGAGGCCGGTTCATCGGTCTTGTAGTAGCAGTAGGCCAATTCCAGTTGCGCCTGCTGTGTATAGACGCCGAAAGGATAGCGCGACTGCAGCTTCTCGTAATACTCGATGGCGGAGCTGCAAGTGCCGTTGTCGAGATGATCCTTGGCGGCCTGGTAGAGGCGATCCTCGGGCCATTTAGCCATTTCCTTGTCTTTATCGGTCTGGCTGGGCAGCAGGCCGCAACTGGCGATGAGTGCACACAGGCAAAGGAAAACGGCGCGCACGAGCGCAGGGCTGAGCTTGAGAATCATCTAACGTAGAATCCCCGCGTGGGTATGGGTGGGCTGCGGTTGGTGCGCGGCGTATTGTAGTGGCGGAATTTTCGACAAGGCAATGAACGTGATAGTTGCGCCATCGGCACGACGGGTTTTGCGGGCGCATCGGTGCCGCGTGCCGCACGCGTGAGTGCCCGCTTGACCGAAAGTCATTCCGTGAAATTGCCCGCGACAGTCGATGGCCTGCGCCTCGATCAGGCGCTGGCGCGGGTGCTGACCCAATACTCTCGCAGTCTCATCAAACAGTGGATAGACAGCGGCCAGGTCACGCGGGGGGGCGTCGCACTTAAGCCGCGCACAGCGGCCCGCGCCGGTGAGGTCATTGAAGTCATCGCCACCCTCGACGCGGCCGGCGAACTCGCAGCCCAGGCCGTCGATTTCGCACTCGCCTACATCGACGAACATGTGATCGTGGTCGACAAGCCGGTCGGACTGGTCGTCCACCCCGGCGCCGGCAATCCCGATCACACCTTGGTCAACGGCCTCATCGAGCGCTTTCCCGAACTCGCCGCCCTGCCCCGCGCCGGCCTCGTGCACCGCATCGACAAGGACACCTCGGGCTTGCTGGTCGCGGCCCGTACGCCCGGCGCCTTCCAGACCCTGGTGCGGGCACTGGCCCGACGCGATATCCATCGTCATTACCTGGCCGTGGTCAATGGTGTACTGGTGGCCGGCGGCACCATCGATGCTGCCATTGCCCGCGACCCCCAGCAACGCACACGCATGCGCGTCATGTCGGGTGGCCGCGAAGCCGTCACCCATTACCGCGTCACCCAGCGCTATCGTGCCCACAGCCTGCTGGAAGTCGAGCTCGAAACCGGGCGGACTCACCAGATCCGCGTGCATCTCGCCTGGCGCGGTTATCCACTGGTCGGCGACAGCCGCTACGGCGGACGCCCACACCTACCGCCGGCGGCGGCGCCGATCTTGCGCGAGGCGCTGCAACACTTTCCCCGTCAGGCCCTGCACGCCTGGCGGCTCGCGTTCAATCATCCGCTCGACGACACGCCGCTCGAATTCGAGTCGCCGATGCCGGCCGATCTGGAGAATTTACTGGCAGCACTGGCAGCCGATCTCGCCGCCCACCACGGCACCGACGCTTGAGTGGCGCGTTGCGCTGTCTGACCGTCAGCTGGCCGGCACCGGCGCGCGTACGCGCGGTCTTCTCGACCCGCCTTGGTGGTGTAAGCCAAGGCCCCTGGGCAAGCCTCAATCTCGGCGGCCATGTCGGTGACGACCCGGCGGCCGTGGCGACCAACCGCGCCGCCATCAGCAACAGCCTTGGCCTCAACACGGAACCGTGTTGGCTGGAACAAATCCACAGCGACATCCTGCTCGACCTCGACGATCCCACTTGCCCACGGCGCGGCGATGCCGCCATCACCAGCACGCCTGGCCGGGTTGCGACGGTGATGGTCGCCGACTGCCTGCCGGTCCTGCTATGTGACCGCCAGGGTCGCCAGGTAGCGGCGGTGCATGCCGGCTGGCGCGGGCTCGCCTTCGAACTCATCCACAAAACTGTGAAGACCTTCAACGCGTCGCCCGAAGAGTTAATCGCCTGGCTGGGCCCCGCTATCGGGCCGACGGCCTATGGTGTCGGTGACTCCCTGCGCGCGCGCTTTGTCGCGCTGGACGCGCGCAATGCTGACGCCTTCCAGCAACTCGACCAGCAATGGCATTTGGATCTCGCGCGGATCGCCGAGCTGCAGCTCATCACCGCCGGCGTCAAGACCATCAGCGCGAGCGACATATGCGTACACAGCGACGCGCAAAACTATTTCTCTTATCGCCGCGACGGCGAGACCGGCCGCATGGCGGCGATGGTGTGGTTGGAGGACAGCGCTTGATTTAACAGCACGCAGCCCCATTTCCCTGTTATTCGTCCGACTATTCGAGGAAACGCTGCATGCGTGCCGACAAACTGACCACCAAGTTCCAGCAGGCTCTAGCCGACGCCCAGAGCCTGGCGCTGGGTGCCGACAATCAATTCATGGAACCCGCCCATCTGCTCTGTGCCCTGCTCGACCAGGACGGCAGTGTGATCACCCAGCTGCTGCAGAACACAGGCGTGAACGTCGGGCGCGTGCGCGCCTCCGTCGCGCGAGCGCTGGAACGTCTGCCCAAGATCAGCGGCGCGGGCGGCGAAGTGCATCCCTCCAACGCGCTCCTCAAGCTGCTGAACCTCACCGACAAACTCGCCCAGGAGCGCAAGGATGCCTACATCGCGAGCGAGTTATTCCTGCTTGCGGCCCTTAAGGACGCTGGCGAAGTCGGCCGCGTGCTGAAAGAACAGGGCGCCGATATCGCACGTATCGCCAAGGCCATCGATGAATTACGTGGAGGAGAGACTGTGGAGGACGCCAACGTCGAAGAACAGCGCCAGGCGCTCGACAAGTACACCGTCGACCTGACCGCGCTTGCCGAGGACGGCAAACTCGACCCGGTGATCGGTCGCGACGAGGAGATTCGCCGCACCATCCAGGTCCTACAACGCCGTACCAAGAACAATCCGGTATTGATCGGCGAACCCGGCGTCGGCAAGACCGCCATCGTCGAAGGGCTCGCTCAGCGCATCATCAATGGCGAAGTGCCGGAAGGCTTGAAGCGCAAGCGCGTGCTGTCATTGGACATGGGCGCGCTGATCGCCGGCGCGAAGTTTCGCGGTGAATTCGAGGAACGGCTGAAGGCGGTCTTGAACGATCTCGCCAAGCAGGGTGGCCAGGTCATCCTTTTCATCGACGAGCTGCACACCGTGGTCGGCGCCGGCAAGGCGGAAGGCGCACTAGACGCCGGCAATATGCTGAAGCCCGCACTGGCACGCGGCGAGCTGCATTGCATAGGCGCGACCACGCTCGATGAGTATCGCCAGTATGTCGAGAAGGACGCCGCACTTGAACGTCGTTTCCAGAAAGTGCTGGTCAATGAGCCGACCATCGAAGACACGGTCGCCATTCTGCGCGGCCTGAAGGAACGCTATGCCGTGCATCACGGCGTCGAGATCACCGATCCGGCGATCGTCGCGGCCGCGCATCTGTCCAGCCGTTACATCAGTGATCGCCAGCTGCCTGACAAAGCTATCGACCTCATCGACGAGGCTGCCAGTCGCATCAGCATCGAAATCGATTCCAAGCCGGAGTCCATGGACCGCCTCGCGCGCCGTGCCATCCAGCTCAAGATCGAGCGTGAAGCGCTGCGCAAGGAAAAGGACGACGCCTCCAAGCGACGCCTCGCCGACCTCGAAGCCCAGCTCGCCGAAGTCGAGCAGGAATACGCCGATCTAGAGGAGATATGGAAAGCCGAGAAGGCCGCCTTGACGGGTGCCCACCAGGTGCAGGCCGAGCTGGAACGAGCGCGCCTCGACTTCGAGACCGCGCGCCGCTCGGGCGATCTGAACCGCATGTCGGAACTGCAATACGGCGTCATGCCGGCCCTGGAGAAGCAGCTCGCCGCCGCTTCCAGCCGCGAGGATGGCAAACCCAACCGGTTGCTGCGCAACCGCGTGACCGAGGAAGAAGTGGCCGAGGTGGTCTCCAAGTGGACCGGCATTCCGGTCTCCAAGATGCTCGAAGGTGAGCGCGACAAGCTGTTGCGCATGGAAGAAGCCCTGCATGCCCGCGTGGTCGGCCAGGACGAAGCTGTGACCGCAGTCGCCAACGCCATTCGCCGCTCGCGCGCCGGCCTGTCGGACCCTAACCGCCCGAACGGCTCCTTCCTGTTCCTAGGCCCCACCGGCGTCGGCAAGACCGAACTCTGCAAGGCCCTCGCCGCCTTCCTATTCGACACCGAACAGGCGCTGGTGCGCATCGACATGTCGGAGTTCATGGAGAAGCACTCGGTGGCGCGCCTGATCGGCGCTCCGCCCGGCTATGTGGGTTATGAGGAAGGCGGCTATCTGACCGAGACAGTGCGGCGTAAACCGTACTCGGTGGTGCTGCTCGACGAAATCGAGAAAGCTCATCCGGAAGTGTTCAACATTCTCTTGCAGGTGCTGGATGACGGACGCCTGACCGACGGCCACGGCCGCACGGTCGATTTCCGCAACACCGTCATCGTCATGACCTCGAATCTGGGCTCAGACACCATCCAGGCGCTGACCGGCAGTGCCGACTACGAGCGCATGAAGTCGGCGGTGATGGGCGTGGTGGCCAACCACTTCCGGCCGGAGTTCATCAACCGCATCGACGAGGTGGTGGTATTCCATGCCCTGGAGAAGGCCCAGATCCGTGCCATCGCCGAGGTACAGATAGCCGGACTCAAAAGACGACTTGCGCAGATGGACATCGGCCTCGAAGTCACCACGGCCGCGCTCGACAAGCTCGGCGAGGCGGGCTTCGACCCGGTCTATGGCGCACGGCCGCTCAAGCGGGCGATCCAGAACCTGCTTGAAACGCCGCTCGCCGAGGCCTTGCTCAAGGGTCGCTATCTGGCGGGCGATACCGTGCATGTCGATTGTGGTGAGAGCGGACTCATACTGGCTGGCGGACGCGACGCCGCAGCCTGAAAAAGGCCCGCTGTGCACGCCCACGCACGGTCCTGTGTGAGGCGTGCGTGAGCGTCAAAATCATTCGACGGAGTAGCTATTTAGAAGCCACTAATCTACCATTTTGTGTGGAATCATTTGACCTCGCGAGCTGACCCCCATGGCGGTATCGAGTAACCGGGTGCCCTTGAGTGGCCTCGCACGCAGACTTGTTGCTGACGGCCTCCTGGAAGAAGATGCCGCAGGCCAGGCCTTCCAAGATGCGTTAGCCAAAAAGACCCCCTTCGTAAAATTCCTGGTCGACAACGGCATCGTCAACGGACGCGCCATCGCGCACGCAGCCTCCAGTGAATTTGGCGTACCGATGGTCGACATCGATACCCTGGAAATCGATCCCGATACCATCAAGCTGGTCAGTCGCGATCTCATCACACGACACAACGCCATGCCGCTGTTCAAACGCGGCGCGCGCGTGTTCATCGGCATTCCCGACCCGACCAATCTGCAGGCGCTGGACGAAATCAAGTTCAACATCGGTGGCGGCACCACCGAAGCGGTGGTGGTGGAGTGGGACAAACTCGCCAAGATCATCGACAAGGCACTAGAGGCAGCCGATGCCGGCCTCGGCGCAATGGAGGATTCCGACCTCGAGGATTTCGACGACGTCGAAGTCGGACAAGAGCAGCCGGACCACAGCAACGATGCCGACATCGACGATGCGCCAGTGGTGCGCTTCGTCAACAAGTGTCTGCTCGACGCCATCAAGCGCGGCGCGTCGGACTTACATTTCGAACCCTACGAAAAAATCTACCGGGTACGCTTCCGCATCGATGGTGTCTTACAGGAAGTGTCGCGCCCGCCGCTCGCGCTGGCCGGTAAAATCGCCGCGCGCATCAAGGTCATGTCGCGCCTCGACGTGTCCGAACGTCGCGTACCCCAGGACGGCCGCATCAAACTCAAGCTATCCAAGACCAAAGCCATCGATTTCCGTGTCAGCACCTGCCCGACCCTGTTCGGTGAAAAGGCAGTACTGCGTATTCTCGATTCCGACGCCGCGAAGTTGCAAATCGACCAGCTCGGCTACGAAGACTTTCAGAAGAAACTCTTTCTCAAGAATCTGCAAAAGCCCTATGGCATGTTTCTGGTCACGGGCCCGACCGGCAGCGGCAAGACGGTCTCGCTCTACACCGGTATCAACATCCTGAATCAGGACGACGTCAACATCTCAACCGCCGAAGACCCGGTCGAAATCAATCTGCCAGGCGTCAACCAGGTGCAAGTCGACGAACGCACGGGCATGACTTTTCCCAAGGCGCTGAAAGCCTTCCTGCGTCAGGATCCGGACATCATTCTGGTGGGTGAGATTCGAGATTTCGAAACCGGCTCAATCGCGGTCAAGGCTGCCCAGACCGGTCATATGGTGATGTCGACCCTGCATACCAACGATGGCCCGCAAACCCTGACGCGTCTGCAGGACATGGGTATACAGGCTTTCGCGGTCGCGACCACCATCAATCTCATTACCGGTCAGCGCCTGTGCCGGCGTCTGCATCCGGAATACAAAGTGCGCATCGAAATGCCCGAGGAAGCCCTGCTGCAGGAAGGCTTCGCTAAGGAATGGGTGGAACAAGGTATCAGCGTGTTCGGGCCCGGTAATGGCGGTGCCGATTGTCCGAGCGGTTACAAGGGCCGCGCTGGCATCTATCAGGTCTTGCCGATCTCCGACACCATGAAACGCCTGATCATCGAGGGCGCCAATGCCGTGGTGCTGGCCGATCAAGCCAAGTCCGAAGGCATCTGGGACATCCGCATCTCGGGGCTTTCCAAGGTCCGCGCGGGCGTCACCAGCCTTGCCGAAGTCAATCGAGTGACAGTGGAGTAAGTCATGGCAGAAGCTGCGGTCAAATCGTCGATGTTCACCTGGGAGGGTGTCGACCGACATGGCAAGCGCGTCAAGGGTGAGATGTCGGGGCAGAACGATGCTTTGATCAAGGCCCAGCTGCGGCGTCAAGGCGTCAATCCGCTCAAGGTCAAGAAAAAATCCAAGCCGCTGTTCGGCGAATCGAGCGGCAAGATCACCACCAAGGACATCACTGTTTTCAGTCGCCAGATGGCGACCATGATGTCGTCCGGCGTACCGCTGGTGCAGTCGTTTGAAATCGTCGGCCGCGGCCACGAGAACAAAGCCATGCAGCAGTTGATCATGAGCATCAAGGCCGACGTCGAAGCCGGTGGTTCCTTGAACGAGGCGCTGAGCAAGCACCCGAATCAGTTTAACGAGCTCTATATCAACCTGGTGGTGGCCGGCGAGCACGCCGGTATTCTTGAGGAGATCCTGCACAAGCTCGCCACCTACATGGAAAAAACTGAAGCGCTCAAGTCCAAGATCAAGGGCGCGATGTTCTATCCGATTGCGGTGGTGGTGGTGGCGTTTGTCATCACCTGCATCCTCATGATCTTCGTCATTCCCCAGTTCCAGGACTTGTTCTCGGGCTTCGGCGCTGAACTGCCGGCCTTGACCCAGCTCGTGATCACCATGTCGAAATGGTTCCAGTCTTACTGGTACCTCATGATCGCGGGCATTGTCGGCGCGGTGTTTGGCATCATGCAGGCGATGAAGCGCTCGATTAAATTCGCCCACTTCGTCGATCGCGCGCTGCTCAAGATCCCAGTGCTCGGCGACATTCTGAACAAGTCCGCCATCGCGCGCTTCGCGCGCACGCTGGCCACCATGTTCGCTGCCGGCACACCCCTGGTGGAAGCCATGACTTCGGTGGCGGGTGCCTGCGGCAACATCGTTTACTACGAAGCCGTAATGAAGATGCGCGACGAAATCGCGACCGGCACGCAAATGCAGGCCGCCATGCGCGACGTCAATATCTTCCCCAATATGGTCGTGCAGATGGTGGCTATCGGCGAAGAATCCGGCGCCCTCGATTCGATGCTGAGCAAGGTTGCCGACTGGTACGAGCAGGAAGTGGACGATGCGGTCGAATCACTGACCAGTCTGCTCGAGCCGATCATCATGGCGGTATTAGGCGTGCTGATCGGTGGCCTCGTGATCGCCATGTACCTGCCGATCTTCAAGATGGGTCAGGTGGTTTAAGCCACAAGACGACCCGCGCATCCAGCCCGTGAAAGTGTCATGACCGCGACTTGGCGGTCATGGCAGCGACACCGGCGGCAGCCGCTCCAAGCATGGATATGATTATTCTTCTCGCCGCGCAACCCGCCCTGGTGGTCGGCGCGATGACGGTGTTGGGCCTGCTGGTCGGCAGCTTCTTGAACGTCGTCATCCATCGTCTGCCCATCATGGAAGAGCGCGAGTTCCGCAGTGATTGCCACAGCCTGCTCAAACTCGGCGAGGAGGAGATGGCAGCCGAACCCTTCGACCTCGTGCGGCCGCGCTCGCGCTGTCCGAAGTGCGCCACACCGATAGCCGCCCACGAAAACATTCCGCTGTTGAGCTATCTCATGCTCGGTGGCCGCTGTCGCCATTGCGGCGTGGCGATCGCGAAGCGCTATCCCCTGGTCGAAGCGAGCGGCGGCCTGTTAGGCGGACTCGCCGCCTGGCATTTCGGCTACGCCGCCGATGCCGACTCACCGTTGTGGCTGGTGCGCGCCCTGCTCGCGGCAGCTTATTCCTGGACCCTGGTGGCACTGGCGCTCATCGACTTTGACACCCGCTATCTGTTCGACAGCATCACCCAGCCCCTCCTGTGGCTGGGCCTCGTCTGTTCTTTCTTCGGCCTGTTCGCGCCCGATCTGCCGAGTGCGGTACTCGGCGCGATGGCCGGCTATCTGAGTCTGTGGTCGATCTATATGGGCTTCAAACTGGTCACCGGCAAGGAAGGCATGGGCTACGGTGACTTCAAATTACTGGCCGCGCTTGGCGCCTGGCTCGGTTGGCAGGCCTTGCCGGCTGTGATCTTGCTCTCCTCGGTGATCGGCTGTTTGGTCATCATTCCCGCCATCGCGACCGGACTCACTCAGCGCAGCGAACCAATACCTTTCGGGCCCTTCCTGGCCGGCGCCGGCATCGTCGCGATGTTCTTCGGCGACACGCTGTCTGGCCTGTTTCATTCCGGAGTGATGCTGTGACACGCGCTTATGTGGTGGGCGTGACGGGCGGTATCGGCTCGGGTAAATCGACGGTCTGCCGCCTCTTCACCGCAAACCACGGCGTCGTGGTCATCGATGCCGATCAGGTCGCGCGCGAAGTGGTGGAGCCCGGGACGCCGGCGTTGGCGGCGATCGCCGCGTCTTTCGGCAAGGAAGTGCTGGGCGATGATGGCCGCTTGGATCGCGCACGACTGCGCGGCATCGTGTTCGCCGATCCTGCGCGCCGCGCCGAACTCGAAGCCATCACCCACCCTGCGATAAGATCTGGCATGCGCGCTCATGTCGAAGCGCTCACCGGTCCCTATTGTCTGCTCGGTATCCCCTTGCTTGCCGAGGGCGGACGCAACGAACTCATCGACCGCGTGCTGGTGGTCGATTGCCCCGCAGCGCTGCAGATCGAACGTGTACGCGCGCGCGATCATTTGACAGAAGCCGAGGTCGCCGCAATCATGCGCACACAGGCGAGCCGCGAGGCACGCCTGCGCATCGCCGACGATGTGGTGGTCAATGATGGTGACACGCCCTCACTCGCAGGTCGTGTGGACGAACTACACAACATGTACCTGCAACTAGCTGCGGCCAAAGCATGAAGGCATTCCTGTGAGCGGTGGCGAGCGCGAGGCCAGACAACCCAGTCTTTTCCAGGAATCCGGTGCTTCGGTAATCTACGAGCAGCCGCTCAACGAACGCATACGCAACTGCCTGCGCCTCGAACATTTGTTTCATGGTATCGACACCGGCATCGAAGGTGGCGATCACTGGAGCGCGCGCAACGCGCTGGGACGCATCCTCGAAGTCAGCGATTTCCTGGTCCGCACCGACATCAAGGGCGAATTGATCAAGGAACTCGAGCGCGAGATCTCGACCTTCAACAGCCTGCGCAACAATCCCAGCGTCAACTCGGCGGTGCTCGACAAGACCATCGGCTCGATGAGCGAAGTGCTGGTGCAGTTGAAGGCGCCCGATTGTCAGCCCGGCGCGCGCATACGCAACGACGAACTCGCCAACCAGGTGCGTCAGCGCATCAGCATTCCGGGCGGCACCTGCAGCTTCGACGTGCCGTCGCTGCATTTCTGGCTGAACGCCCAGCCATCACAGCGCAACAGCCAGATGATGGTGTGGATGCAGGACATCCGCATCGTCGAGAAGGCCATTAAACTGGTGCTGGCCTTGATCCGCGAGAGCGCCAACCCGCGTATCGCAGTAGCCAATGCGGGTTTCTATCAGCAGCAGTTCGAAAGCGCCTCGCAGGCCCAGATTGTGCGGGTGGTGATGCCGAGCGAGACTGAGACTTTTCCCGAGATCAGCGGCGGCAAGCATCGCTTCACGGTGCGCTTCTATTCGCAGCGTCAGACTTCGACGCGCCCGGTGCAGGTGCAGGACGACGTGCGCTTCGAACTGGCCTGCTGCGGCATCTGAGCCGCGCTCGTTCAACGCGAACGAACGCGATAGGACGCTTTCTCCAAGGCCCGCGAGACGCGCTCCAGCAACGCAGCCGGCGCCGCCCCCTCCCACAAGCCACTCAGCATCGCGATGCCCTGACAACCGGCGCGTACCGCGCGTGGTAGCGAACGCGGCGTCATACCGCCCAGCGCATAAACCGGTAATCGGGTGCTGGCGCATAAGCGGCGCAGTCGCGACCATCCGATCAGTTCGGCGTCGGGATGACTGGTGGTGGCCTCGATCGGTGAGAGATACACGAAGTCGACGCCGATGCGCTCAGCCTGCGCCAGTTCACGTGCATCGTGGCAGGCGGCACTCAGGAGCATAGCGCTGGCCACCGGCCGTTGTTGGTAGTCGAACAGACGTTGGTGATTCAGATGCACACCGTGAGCACCACGATCCTGTGCCTCTTGCAGCGGGCCGTTCAGCATGAGCCGCGCACCGTGGCGCAGGCAGGCCGCCAGCGCCGCAGCGACCACGCGCTGACGTTGCGCGCCCTGCACACGAACGCGCAGTTGCACCACCTCCACGCCGGCCGCGAGACAGGCTTCCAGTCGCGCCAGAAACGCAGCCTCGCCGGCATCGAGATCGGGCGTGACCAGCACTACACGCGGCAACGTGACCGCAGTGGTGACGGGCAGATTGGCGGCGGGAAATTGTCGGCCTGTGAGTGAGGCGCTACTAACCCACTCGATGTGCTGACCTTCAAGCCCGCGAGCCTCCCCACGCCAGGCGCGCACTTCGAACACAATGAGTTCGACGACATTGGCGGGATAGCGATGTCGCAGGGAGATCAGCGGCGTGGCGGACTCGATACTGATACCGAGTTCCTCGGCGAGTTCACGCGCCAGACCATCGATGGGTCGTTCTCGGGCTTCGAGCTTACCGCCGGGGAATTCCCACAAGCCGCCGTGCGCGGTATGAGCAGGACGCAGGCTGAGCAATATCGCACCATCTTCGCGCCGTATGACCGCCGCCGCCACGCGCAATACACGCGTGACCTTGGACTTGGTAGACACCATCGACTCGCCTCAGCGACGCGCGCGTCGTGACGCGACGACAGACCTCAACTGCGATACTCGGCGTTGATCTTGATGTAGTCGTAGGAGAAGTCGCAGGTCCACACCGTCGCCGTTTCCTGACCGCGACCGATGGTGATATCGATCTCGATGTCGGTCTTCTTCATGATCACGGCCGCCTCGTCCTCGGTGTAACCAGGCGCCGGCTCACCGCTGATCACTATCGGCAGACCACCGATGCTTAAAGCCACCTCGTTGATCGCGAGATGCTCGGCGCCGGCCCGGCCGACCGCCGCGAGAATGCGTCCCCAGTTCGGATCGCTCGCGAACAAGGCGGTCTTGACCAGCGGCGATTCCGCGACCGCATAGGCGACACGCGCGCAATCGCGTTCACTGTGACCGCCGGAGACTTTGACCGTGATGAACTTGGTCGCGCCTTCGCCGTCGCGCACGACGTCGTGGGCAAGACCGAGACAGACCGCTTGCACGGCGGCCGCGAGGCGCGCGTAGAGCGGATGAGTTGCGCTGTCGACACAGGGCGTGTCGGCCGCGCCGGTAGCGATTAGTACGAGCGCGTCATTGGTCGAGGTGTCGCCGTCGACCGTGATGCGGTTAAAGCTGAGTTCGGTCGCGCGATGCGCGATGGCCCGCCACACTGCGGGCGTGACAGCGGCGTCGGTCGCGACATAGGCGAGCATGGTCGCCATGTCGGGTTTGATCATGCCGCTACCCTTGGCGATGCCAGTGACCACAAAGCGATGCGCACCGTCACGCACTTCGACACTGCGTATCTTGGCGCGCGTATCGGTGGTCATGATGGCCGCCGCCGCCTGCTCCCAGCCATCGGCCTCAAGCGCCGCGACCAGCGCCGGCGCCGGCGCCGCCAGTGCGGGCGCGTTCAACTGCTGACCGATGACACCGGTAGAAAATGGCAGGACGTCAACGGCCGCGCAACCGGCGGCCTTGGCGACCGCCGCACAGACGTCCAGACAACGCTCTTCGCCGAGTGTACCGGTGCCAGCATTGGCATTGCCGGCATTGATGATCAGATAGCGGGATAGTCCCTTGGCCCAATGCTCACGCGCGACGATGACCGGTGCCGCGCAGAACTTATTGCGCGTGAACAGACATTCGACAGTCGCGCCGGGCGCGATCTCGACGAGGGTCAGATCACTGCGGTTCTTGTAGCGCGTGCCCGAAGCGCCGGTCGCGAGCCGGATGCCGGCGATGGGGCGAGGCTGGCTGTCGGCTGTCGGCCGTTCAATCGAGTTTGCCATGGCACTGCTTGTATTTTTTGCCCGATCCACAGGGGCAGGGTTCATTGCGACCGACCTTGCGACCGTCGCGTACAAAGGGCGCTTGCTGAGAGCCACCGTCATCGGTCGGCAGGGCCGCCACGGGTGGCGGTTCATTGGCCCCCGACTGATAGTGATATTCCTGCTCCTTGAGTTCGGCCGCGCGGCGCTGCTGCTCCTCGACCGCCTCGATGTCTTCCTTGGCGCGCACCTGCACTTTGGACAGAATGCCGATCACATCGCGGGTGATCTCTTCCAACATGCGCGCGAACATCTCAAAGGCTTCGCGCTTGTACTCCTGCTTGGGATTCTTCTGCGCGAAACCGCGCAGATGGATGCCCTGACGCAGGTGATCCATCGCCGCCAGATGTTCCTTCCAGTGGGTGTCCAACACCTGCAGCATGATGCCCTTTTCGAAGTTGTGCATGTCGGCCGCGCCGACCTGTTCCTGCTTAGCCGTGTAAGCATCCTCGATGATCTGCAAGACACGCCTGCGGATGCTTTCTTCATCAAGGTTGTCGTCTTCCTTCAACCATTGCGCAACATCGGCCTTGACCGCGTACTCGCTTTCCAGCGCGTGACCCAGGCCCGCTAGATCCCAGCTCTCGTCCATGCTCTGCGGACGGATGTAGGTGTCGATCATGGTGTTGACGACGTCATGACGTATGCCGCGGATATTGTCCGAAATGTCCTCGGCTTCCATCACTTCGCGACGCTGTTCGTAGACGTGCTTGCGCTGATCGTTGGCGACGTCGTCGAATTCAAGCAACTGCTTACGGATGTCGAAGTTGCGTCCCTCGACCTTGCGCTGCGCGTTCTCGATGGCCTTGCTCACCCATGGGTGTTCGATGGCCTCGCCTTCCTGCATGCCGAGCTTCTGCATGAGCCCACTGACGCGCTCGGAGGCAAAGATACGCATGAGATTGTCTTCAAGCGACAGATAGAAGCGGCTCGAGCCCGCATCGCCCTGACGGCCTGAGCGACCGCGCAACTGGTTGTCGATGCGCCGAGATTCGTGTCTCTCGGTGCCGACGATATGCAGACCGCCAGCGGCCAGCACCTGCGCCTGGCGTTCCTGCCAGGCAGCGCGCACAGCGCTAAGCTTGTCGGCATCTTCGACGCCCAGCTCATGCAGCTCCGCATCGAGATTACCGCCCAGCACGATATCGGTACCGCGACCCGCCATGTTGGTCGCGACCGTGACACTGCCGGGCCTACCGGCCTGGGCAACGATCTGCGCTTCCTTCTCATGGAACTTGGCGTTCAGCACTTCGTGCTTGATATCCTGCTTGCTCAGCAGACCGGACAGATACTCGGAGGTCTCGATAGTCGTCGTACCGACCAGCACCGGCTGACCGCGCTGCGCGCAATCCTTGATGTCATCGATGATGGCTTCAAATTTTTCCTTGGCGGTCAGAAACACCAGATCGCCGCGATCATCACGCACCATCGGCCTGTGAGTCGGAATCACCACCACTTCGAGGCCGTAGATCTCCTGGAACTCGTAAGCCTCGGTATCGGCCGTGCCGGTCATGCCGGACAGCTTCTCGTAGAGACGGAAGTAGTTCTGGTAGGTGATCGAAGCGAGGGTCTGGTTCTCCTGTTGGATAGCTACGCCTTCCTTCGCTTCGACCGACTGGTGCAGGCCTTCCGACCAGCGCCGACCCGGCATGGTGCGGCCGGTGAATTCGTCGACGATGATGATTTCGCCATCCTTCACCACATAGTCGACGTCCTTTTGGAACAGCGCATAGGCGCGGATCGCGGCGTAGACATGGTGCATGAGCGAGATATTGGTGGCGCTGTAGAGGCTATCGCCCTCGGCCAGCATGCCAGCTTCGACCAGCAGATGTTCGACCTTCTCGTGACCGGCTTCGGTCAGATAGACCTGACGCGACTTCTCGTCTACCGAATAATCACCAGGACCATCATGGTCTTCCTTATTTTCGCTCGCCGCCTGGCGATCGAGACGCGGAATGAGCGCGTTGATGCGCGTATAAAGATCGCTGCGGTCGTCGGTCGGTCCCGAGATGATGAGCGGCGTGCGCGCTTCGTCGATCAGAATGGAGTCCACTTCGTCGACCACGGCGAAAGCGTGATCGCGCTGCACCCGCTGATCGGGGTGGAAAGCCATGTTGTCGCGCAGGTAATCAAAGCCGAGTTCGTTGTTGGTCGCGTAGGTGATCGCGCAGCTGTAGGAACGTTGGCGATCCTGGCTGGACATGCCGGTCAGAATCACGCCTACCGACATGTCTAGCGCGTTGTACAGCCGCCCCATCCACTCCGCGTCGCGCCGGGCCAGGTAGTCGTTGACGGTCACCACGTGTACCGCGCGGCCCGACAGCGCGTTGAGATAACACGGCAGCGTGGCGACCAGAGTCTTGCCCTCACCGGTACGCATTTCGGCAATCTTGCCCTGGTGCAGAACCATGCCGCCTATCATCTGCTCGTCGAAGTGGCGCATGCCGAGCACACGCTTACCAGTCTCGCGGACCACAGCGAAGGCTTCGGGCAGCAGGTCATCAAGGGTCTCGCCAGCCGCATAGCGGTTACGGAATTCGCTAGTCTTAGCGCGCAAGGCTTCGTCGCTCAGTGCGGCGATGCCACTCTCCAGCTGATTGATGGCATTGACGGTCTTGTGCATGCGCTTGAGCAGACGATCGTTACGACTGCCGAATACCGACTGGATGATGCGTGCGGGTAGAGACTTTGAGGTTGCGGCCATTGGAGTGCGCTGGATTTGAATAAGGTGGCGACAGGCGAGCTGCCTATAGGTAGGCGGCGGTCGCGGCGGCGCCATTGTAGCAAAGGGAAGTGCGAATCCCGCCTGCCCAGGCGCCTATTCCAGTGCCGGGTTAAATGCGCTCATCGTCGCAGGAAGGTGCCGGCCTGGACACGCAATTGGGAGGGGTTGCCAATGAAATTCAAGGGGTCAACGCGATCACCATTGTGCACGACCTCGAAATGAACATGAGGCCCGGTAGTGCGACCCGTCGCTCCGAGCAGGGCGACGGCCTGGTTCTTCTTGACCATCTCGCCGACCGCCACCAGGTTGGCGCGATTGTGCGCATAGCGGGTGATATAACCGTTGCCATGGCTGACCTCGACCAGGTTGCCATAGCCCCAGCGCTTGCCCGACCAGGTCACCACGCCCGCCGCCACTGTACGGACCGGCTCGCCGGGTCGGCCGGCGAAGTCGAGACCATCGTGGAATTCACGTCCGCCGGTGACCGGGTCGGTTCGATAACCGAAGCCCGAGGAAATCCAGCCATCGCTCAAGGGCTGGCCGGCGGGCTTCATGTCATCATGCAGTTGCTTGTTCTGCATCAAAGCCTCAAGCGCCTCCAGGCGATCGTCGCGCAATTGTACTTCGCCCTTGATGGAATCGAGATTGGCCAACAGATCGGTCCATTGCGGGGCCTGGACATTGTCACTCTGTGGACCACCGATGGCAGGTTCGTGACCGAAGTCGAATTCCCCGGCGTCGATACGCGCTGACTTGGCGACTCGCTCGGCGACCGCGTCGAGCCGGGTCAATTGCGATTGCATGCGACCCATTGCGCCGGACAAGGCGCTCAGATCAGCATTCATGTCTTCGTTCAAGGAATTGAGGAACTGACGTTGATTGATGATTTCGCGTTGCCAGATCTGCGCCGAGCGTTCGGGGTTATTGAGAATCTCCTCGACCATGGCATTACCGCCACGGGAATATCCCCAATAGGCCAGACAGGACGAACCGCCGATCAGGACCAGCGCGGTGAACGTCAGCATTTGCCAACCGATGCGAAATCTCGCGGTCGTGCCCCGCGATTTTGATAGGATGATTATTTCCATGACACTAGTTGGGCAACGGCTATGCCAGCCATGACATCAGGCCAGCCGCTGTGAGCATCCCCCTGTCTGTTTTCGACATTGTCTCCAGATTCTCGCAGCTAAAGCAATTGACCGAGCGGGCCAATCGGTTGCGGGACCTGAACCAGTCATTGATGTCCTGCGTGCCGCCGTCCCTGGTCCAGCACGTACGTCTGGCGACCGTGCGTGACGGTTGCCTGGTGTTGCAGGCCGAGGGTTCGACCTGGGCCGCGCAGTTGCGCTTCAAGACGCCGGAAATTCTGGAAAAGCTGCAAGCTCACCCGGAATTTCGCGACGTTCGCAGCGTGCGTGTGCGCAATGTAGTCGAGCCGCGCCCCAAGGTCATTGCCCCTGAGCGTCGGCACATGAGCCGCGCCGCCGCCGCAATCCTGCACCAGGAGGCGCAATGCACGACGGACGCGAAAATTCGCGCCGCGCTGGAACGCCTGGCGCGGCACGGATCAGACTGACTGCTACGCTCCTCAGCGCGCCGGGATCGGCTGCATGAAGGAAAACGGCGCTTTCTCCTCGCCCTCGAAAGACACCAGTTCAAAGGCGTCCTTGGTCGCGAGGATCTTGCGCAGCAGGCGATTATTGAGCTCGTGACCTGATTTGTAGCCGTGGAAGGCACCGATCAGGCTGTGGCCGAGCAGGTAGAGATCGCCGATCGCGTCAAGAATCTTATGTTTGACGAACTCGTCTTCGTAACGCAGACCGTCTTCATTCAAGACTCGGTAATCGTCGACCACCACCGCGTTATCGAGGCTCCCTCCCAGCGCGAGATTCTGTTCACGCAGGATCTCGACGTCCTTCATGAAACCGAAAGTACGGGCCCGCGCCACTTCCTTAACGAAGCTGGTGGTCGAGAAATCGATCTCGGCGTGCTTGCTGCGCTGATGGAAGAAGGGATGATCGAACTCGATGGCGAAGGACACCTTGAAGCCATCGAAAGGCTCGAAGCGTGCCCACTTGTCGCCGTCGCGCACAGAAATCTGGCGCTTGATGCGCATGTATTTCTTGGGCTGGTTCTGTTCTTCGACCCCCGCCGACTGGATCAGAAATACGAAGGGACCCGCGCTGCCGTCCATGATCGGCACTTCCGCAGCGCTGAGGTCCACATAAGCGTTGTCGATACCCAAGCCCGCAAAGGCAGACAGCAGATGCTCGACGGTCGAGATGCGTACGTTGTCTTTGACCAGGCTGGTGGAAAGACTGGTATCACCGACATTTTCCGCCCGTGCGACGATTTCCACCGGAGGCTTAAGGTCATCGCGCCGAAATACGATACCGGTGTCCGCCGGCGCCGGGCGTAAGGTTAAAAAAACCTTGCGCCCCGTGTGCAGGCCGACACCTGTCGCCCGAATCACGTTCTTCAGGGTGCGTTGTTTGATCATGTTCCCCGCTTCTACTGAGAGAAGGTCCGCTTATGCGTCAGGAATATAACACACCTCCGTATAGGCTTGATAACCCAGTCCTTATTCCACGAACTGAGCAGTTCCCGGTCCCCCCGCCGCTCAACGCCACGCCGCTGACTGACTCAGTCAGCCTGGCGACGCAGGAATGCGGGAATATCGAGATAGTCGGTATTGCCGTCGCTCAAATCGGACAATACACGCTCATCCCGGTTGCGAATCACGGTCGGCCGGTCCAGACGGCGAAAGTCGATGTCGCCTTCGCTGCGACGGGCCGATGGGGCCGTGGTCGGGCCGGCAGACGCGATCGCCGAAGTCTGCTGCACGACCGGCGTTGGCTCTTCCTTCTGACGCGCCTCGCAGTTGATGCCGGTCGCGACCACGGTCACGCGGATTTCGTCTTCCATGTTCGGATCGATGACGGTACCGACCACCACGGTGGCATTGTCGGAGGCAAAGGCCTTGACGGTGTTACCGACTTCCTCGAACTCGCCCATCTTGAGGTCAATACCCGAGGTCACGTTGACCAGGATGCCCTTCGCGCCGGACAGATTGATGTCTTCCAGCAAGGGGCTAGAGATGGCGGCCTCGGCGGCGATGCGCGCGCGGTCCTGGCCGCGGGCGCTACCCGAACCCATCATCGCCATGCCCATTTCAGACATCACGGTACGCACGTCGGCAAAGTCAACGTTGATGAGACCGGGACAGGTAATCAGCTCTGCGATGCCCTGCACCGCGCCGAGCAACACGTCGTTGGCCGCCTTGAAGGCGTCCAGCAAACTGATGTCGCGACCCAACACCGACAACAACTTCTCGTTCGGAATGGTGATCAGCGAATCGACGTACTGCGCGAGGTCACGGATACCTTGGTCGGCGATCGCCGCGCGCTTCTTGCCTTCGAACGGGAAGGGACGAGTCACGACCGCCACGGTCAGTATGCCCATCTCCTTCGCGATCTGCGCCACCACCGGCGCCGCGCCGGTACCGGTACCACCGCCCATGCCGGCGGTGATGAAGATCATGTCGGAGCCTTCGAGCACGTCGCCAATGCGATCGCGATCATCCATTGCCGCACGCTTGCCGATATCGGGATTGGCGCCCGCGCCCAAGCCCTTGGTGATATCTGCGCCGAGCTGCAAGGTGGTCTTGACCGATGAGTTCTTCAGCACCTGCGCGTCGGTATTCGCGCAGATGAATTCGACACCCTCGATCTCGGCGCTCAGCATGTGCTGCACCGCGTTGCCGCCGCCGCCGCCCACGCCGATCACCTTGATGACCGCCCGTTGGCTATAGGAGTCCATGAGTTCGAACATCGTCTTCCCTCCGTCTACTATCCATCCCGCATAGGGATGGGTGACTGTTATCTATTTCGTTTCAACCAGCGTTGTCATGCAGCGTCGTACAGCCTTTCGGCCGACGGCGATGCTGCCTAAAAATTTCCATGGAACCAGGCCTTCATACGTTCCCAGAGACCCGCTGTGCTCTCGAAACGCGCAGGTTGGGTGAAGGTGCCGCCGCCGGCTTGATTGCCGAACAGCAACAGGCCGACACCCGTCGCGTAAATCGGATTGCGCACCACATCGACCAGCCCCGCCACGTACTGCGGTGTGCCGAGTCTGACCGGCATGTGGAACACTTCTTCGGCGAGTTCGATCACGCCTTCCATCTTTGAACCGCCACCGGTCAAGACCACACCGGCGGCCATCATCTCCTCGAAACCACTGCGCTTGAGTTCGGCCGCGACCAGACTGAACAGCTCTTCGTAACGGGGCTCGACTACTTCGGCGAGGGTCTGACGCACCAGACGTCGTGGCGGCCTGTCACCGACGCTCGGCACCTCGATGGTTTCATCGGGATTGGCGAGCTGCGTCAGCGCACAGGCGTAGCGAATCTTGATGTCCTCGGCATGATGGGTCGGCGTGCGCAGCGCGACCGCGATGTCGTTGGTCACCTGGTCACCCGCGATCGGAATCACGGCCGAATGGTGGATGGCCCCGTGCACGAACACCGCGATGTCGGTGGTGCCCCCACCGATGTCACACAGACACACGCCCAGATCTTTTTCATCTTCGGTCAACACCGCATAGGACGAGGCCAACTGCTGCAGGATGATGTCATCGACCTCGAGTCCGCAACGACGTACACACTTGACGATATTCTGCGCCGCCGACACCGCGCCGGTCACCATGTGCACGCGCGATTCGAGACGTACACCAGACATGCCTATCGGTTCGCGTATGCCTTCTTGACCATCGATGATGAACTCCTGCGGTAGGATGTGCAGAATTTTCTGATCGGCCGGAATCGCCACGGCGCGCGCCGCATCGATCACGCGTTCGACATCATTATGAGTGACCTCACTGTCGCGAATGGCGACGATGCCATGCGAGTTCAGACTGCGGATATGACCGCCGGCAATGCCGGCATACACCGAGTGAATCTCGCAGCCCGCCATCAACTCCGCTTCTTCGATGGCACGCTGGATCGACTGCACCGTCGACTCGATATTGACCACTACGCCCTTCTTCAGGCCGCGCGACGGATGGGAACCGAGACCCACCACTTCGATGGAACCATCGGATGAGATCTCACCGACGATGGCCACTACCTTGGACGTCCCGATGTCGAGGCCGACCAGCAGCTTCTTGTCCGGCTTCTTCACCATCATGCTTTGCTCCCGCGCATAAGCGCAGTGCCGACTTCAGTCCGCAACCCCTTCATTTCAACCATTCCTTCTCGCTGAACCGCGTTCACCCACCGCAAAGCCATTGGTGTAACGCATGTCGACATGACCGATACGCTCCCAGGCCGCATTCAAACCTTTGGTATAGCCCCACTTGAAGCGCGCCAGGCGCGCTTCCAGATCGCGCCGGCCGAGCAGGATCTCGTGACCGCCGTCGGTGGTGATGGTCCACGCACGCCGATCAGACAGACTCAGCGCCACCGCCTTCAGGCCGATGGCGGCGAGCTGCTCGCGGACATAAGCGAAGCGCTCAAGCACTTCCTGCTCTGAACCGAGAGGACCATTGAGCTGCACCAGGTCGCGCGGCAAATCTTCCTGCGTGGGCACGAAGATATCGGCACGTTCGTTTAGCAGGCCGTAATCGCCCCAGCGCGCTACAGGAATCTGTTCGACGATGGTGACGTGCAGGCCATCGGGCCACATGCGGCTGACATTCGCATCACGTATCCAGGCTTCGTCCTGCAACAGGCGGCGGATGTCAGTGACATCGACGCCAAAGAAGCCGGCATGCACGGCACCGACCACCGCGCGCTGCACATGTTCAGTAGTGAGGTGCTTGAACTCGCCTTCCACCATCACGCGCCGAATAGGTAGCGCCGCCGGATCGGACAACTCGCGCGCCAGCCACACCATCCCGATCATCGTCGCGACGATCATCACGATGAAAACCACCGTGGTCGGCGACACCGACGGTGGCATGGGCGCCGTTACCTTCGGTACGGCGTGACTCATTTCTTCACCTCGCGCACCTGACTCGAGGCCAGGATCGCGACTACCAGATCTTCAAACGACCAGCCCGCCTGGCGCGCCGCCATTGGCACCAGCGAATGATCGGTCATGCCCGGCACGGTATTCAGTTCGATCAGCCACATGCGGCCTTGCGCATCGCGCATGAAATCGACACGGCCCCAACCGCTGCCGTCCAGCGCGTTGAAGGCACGCAGACCCAGGGCCGCAGCCGCCGCTTCGTCCGCCACCGACAAACCGCAGGGACAGATATATGACGTGGTATCGACCAGATACTTGGCCGAGTAGTCGTAAATCTCGTGGGGCGTTTCGAGACGGATCATGGGTAAGGTCTGCCCGGCCACGATCGAAAGCGTGTATTCACCGCCATCGACAAAACGTTCGGCCAACACGAGTTCGTCAAACGCGCGTGCGTCGCTGACCGCTTGCGCGAAATCCTCGGCACGCTTGACCTTGGTGACGCCGAGACTCGAACCTTCGCGGGAGGGTTTCACGATCAGCGGCAGACCGAGATCGACAATGATGGCTTGCGCATCACTACCCGGCTCGACGACATGGAAGTCCGGCGTCGGCAGACCGGCACCTAGCCACGCCAGCTTGGTGCGGTATTTGTCCATCGCGATGGCGCAACCCGCGACACCGGTGCCGGTATACGGCAAGCCGAGCAGATCGAGCGCCGCCTGCACCTGACCGTCTTCACCGCCGCGACCGTGCAGGGCGATGAAATAGCGATCGAAAGCCTTGAAGCCCAATAGCGAATCAAGTGTGCCCGCCCAGTCCAGGGCCGTCGCATCGACACCGGCATTACACAGTGCGGTGGTAACGGCCGTGCCACTGTTCAAGGACACCTCGCGTTCGCCCGAGCGTCCGCCCATCAGCACACCGACGCGGCCAGCATCGCGCACTACCTGTTCAAACTGCTGACTACTCGGCGCGCTCATCCGCTGGCCTCTAGCACGTCACCGACGATTTGCACTTCGGTCTCAAGCACGATATCGGTCTGCTCACGCACCGTGGCCTGCACATAACGGATCATCTGTTCGACATCGGCCGCGCGCGCGCCCGCATCGTTGACGATGAAATTGGCATGCACGGTCGAGACTTCGCAGCCACCGATGCGATGGCCCTTGAGGCCACATTGTTCGATCAGGCGGCCAGCATGGTCGCCGGGCGGATTCTTGAACACCGAGCCGCAGGATGCCTTACCGGTAGGCTGGCTCGCGCCGCGTTGCGCGAGCACCTGGCGAATACGCTCGTTGCCTTGGCCCTGCGCCGCGTCCGGCAGATGCAGCAGCGCACCGATGAACCAACCGGGCTGTGGCTGACGCACGTGCCGATAACTCGCGACGAACTCTGTACGTGCCATGCGCTCGACCTGGCCGTGTCGATCGATCATTTCCGCCCATTCGACAAACTGCCAGATCTCACCACCCAGCGCACCGGCGTTCATACGCAGCGCGCCACCCAAGGTGCCGGGAATACCGGCGAGGAATTCGAGACCCGCTCTATCCTGCGCCGCCGCCGCACGCGCAAGTCGTGCGCAAGGCACGCCCGCTTCAGCATAGAGATGGCTAGCATCAGACCAGTGGCTGCCATCGAGATGTAGAGTCGAAATCACCGTGCCGCGCAGGCCGCCATCGCGAATCAAGAGATTGCTGCCGAGGCCGAGCCAGAACATGGGATCGATGCCGTTGCCAGCCAGGAAGGCGATAAGGTCTTCACGATCGGCCGGTTCGAAAAAGCGCTCAGCGACACCACCGCAACGCCAACTGCAATGACGCGCCATAGGCTCGCCACGACGATACTCGCCGCGCCAGGTCAGGCGAATGTTATCGAGCTGCGCGTTGAAGTCCGACACCTTGGGTGTTCCGTTCATGCGACCAGGGCCTCGGCGATGGCGCCTATGTTGCCGGCGCCGAGCAAAGCGACCACGTCATCATCATGCACGATGTCAGCGAGCACGTCTTTGACCGCGCTGAGTTCAGCGACAAACACCGGGTCGATGTGACCACGCGTACGGATGGCGCGCGCCAGAGCGCGACCGTCAGCACCGGCGATTGGCGTTTCGCCGGCGGCATAGACTTCAAGCAATACCAGTACATCGGCACGCGACAATACCGCCGCGAAATCCTCGAACAGATCGCGCGTGCGGGTGTAACGATGGGGTTGGAACACCACCAACAGGCGTCGCTCGGGAAAAGTGCGGCGGATGGTTTTCAACACCGCTTCCAATTCCTTGGGATGGTGACCGTAGTCATCGATGACGGTCACACGCTGCGTGCCAATTTCGATACCACGATGAATCTGACAACGACGCGCGATGCCCTGGAAGCCCGACAGCGCGCGCCGCGCGGCGTCGAGATCGACCCCCAGCTCACGCGCCACCGCGATCGAGGCCAGCGCGTTCTGCACGTTATGTTCGCCCGGCAGGTTCAACACAAACTCCGCTTCTGGCTGGGTTGCTTCGTCCTTCAAGGCAACACGAAAGTGCTCGCG
>JAYWAC010000165.1:0-4875 GCA_043782755.1 Pseudomonadota bacterium
CGTTCACGAGGCAAGAGATCCATGGTGGGTTTCCGCTGGTGTTCTCAGGTCGACCAGATACGCGGTGCATGGGCGTCGCGCGCCAGCAGGGCAGGGCGCAGGTCTGCCCATACACGTTCGCATACCGCGCGCAGTGGCGCGGTATGGGGCGCGAGCAGACGGCACACCAGCACATCGTCGAGCAGGGTTGCGCTGGCGAGACCGCGACTGAGTGACGCCAGCGACGCGCGTGCAAGGTCGAGATGCGACGCATCGGCGCCGGTGGCAAACAAAGTGGCACAGGCCGCGTTACCGCGCAGACCCGCGCCGCCCGTCTGTAGGGCGCGGCCCGCCGCAGGGTGCAGTCGTTCGAGTAGCAGCGCTTCGCCGTCGCGATAAAGGGCGATGCGCTGATCAACGAGACCCTGCTCAAAGCCTTCGCCGCAAGCCGGCCGACCCAGGCAGAGGATCTCCCAACCGATGAAGCGTGCGCGCGTCGCGAGATCCACGCGCGTCGCGATACGTGCCCGTGCTGCATCGAATAGCAGATTCTCTTGCGGCAACCATTCGAGACTGGCGTCGTCGTCGACGAAGAACTGTTGCGTGAGCCGCGAGATCAAGGCGCTGGAGCGATAGAAGCGCGTCGCCGACGGCGTGGTCAACAACACTTGCGCACCGGCGCGTACATGCACCGATAGATTCAGTTCGTCACCGCCGACGATGCCCGCCGGCGGATGAATCAGATAGGCGTGACACACATCCCCCGCTTCCGGATGGAAGGGCCGTTGCACCAGCAAGGGTCCGCAATGGTGTTGCGCCGTCAGGCGCGTGCGCGCACCACGCAGCGCGAACTCGAGTGAGAGTTCGGCGCGCCATGGCAGAACGGCGACAGGTGAACTCATCATCAGGCCATCCACAAGAAGCCGAGGGCCAGCAGGCCACTGGCGCTGAGTGCGCTGCGTAGCGCGACGCCATGGCCCGTTGTGCTCACCCGGCGTGCGAGGCCATAACCTAAGCCGTGGAGCACGAGCGAACCGAGCACGAAACAGGCGCCCGCGAGACCTCGGCCGCTGAGTTCGACGCCGTGGGCGTAACCATGAAAGAGACCCGCCACAGCACACAGCGCGAAGCACAGCAGCGCCGGCAGCCGCGATTCGCGCGCGGCCAGGGGTCCGAGCAAGAGCACCGAGAGTGCGATAGCGGTTTCGACAGCCGGCAGTTGCACGCCCATCGTGCCGAGCGCCGCGCCTGCCATGAGGCCACTGACAAAAGCCAGTGGCGGCACCACACGTCGTCCCGGCGCGGCCAGGCCCGCCCATAAGCCGATCACGAGCATCGCAGTGATGTGATCGGCGCCGCTGAAGGGGTGAATGAAGGCCTGCCACGCGACGCTGTGCGCCGCCAGCGGATGGGCGTGGGCGAGCGGCGCGACCACCAGGGTGGTGATGAGCGCGAACCGCTTGTGATGTTTGATCGGCATGGGAAAGAGACTCCTCAACGTGGGGGCAGGGCATCAGACCGACAGGTATTGACGCACCAGATCGTCGCTCAACTTGTCCATCGCGTCGCTCGCCACCACGCGACCTTTGTCCATCACGCAGAAGCGATCGGCGACGCGTCGTGCAAAGGGCAGCTTCTGTTCGACCAGCAGAACGGTCAGCCCCATTTCGCGATTCAAGCGCAGGATGAGATCGCCTATCTCCTGCACGATGTTGGGCTGTATGCCTTCGCAGGGTTCGTCGAGGATCAACAGGCGCGGTTCCAGCACCAGGGCGCGGCCGATGGCGAGCTGTTGTTGTTGACCGCCGGACAGATCGCCGCCGCGTCGACGCAGCATCTTCTTCAGGACAGGGAACATCTCGTAGACCTGCGCCAGGGCCTCATGACCCTTACCGCCGCGAGTGGTGATACCGATACGCAGATTTTCTTCGACCGAGAGACGCGGAAAAATCTCGCGACCCTGGGGCACATATCCAATGCCGAGACGCGCGCGACTCTCGGCCGGCAGCGCTTTGAGCGCAGTGCCGTCTATGGTCATTTCGCCATCACGTATCGTCTCGAGGCCCATCACACAACGCAGCAGGGTGGACTTGCCGACGCCGTTGCGACCCATCACACAGGTGCAGGCGCCGCTAGGCACGTCCATCTCCAAGTCCCACAAGGTGTGACTCTCGCCGTAGTACTGATTGAGTTTGCTGACGGTAAGCATCACGCCCCCAGATAGACTTCGCGCACGCGCGCATCGCTCTGCACCTGTTGCATGCTGCCTTCGGCCAGCACATGGCCTTCGTGCAATACCGTCACCTTGCGCGCAATGGAGCGCACGAATTCCATGTCGTGTTCGACCACCACCACCGAGCGTTGACCGGCAAGCGCTACCAGCAATTCGGCGGTGCGCTCGGTCTCCTGATGAGTCATGCCGGCCACCGGCTCGTCAATCAACAGCAGTTGCGGTTCCTGCATGAGCAACATGCCGATCTCCAGCCACTGCTTCTGGCCATGGGAGAGCGCACCGGCGCGCTGATCGCGCTGCGCGGTCAGGCCGACGAGCGCAAGGATTTCATCGATGCGATCACGGGCCACGCTGTCCAGTCGCGCACGCAGGCTATGCCACACACCTTTAGCCGCGCGCATCGCAAGTTCGAGATTGGTGAACACCGGCAGCTGTTCAAACACCGTCGGCTTTTGAAACTTGCGACCGATACCGGCCTCGGCAATTTCCGGTTCGCTCAATCTTGAGTAGATTGAGGCGCGGGCCGAACCAGGCGCGACCGCGATCGGGGCGGGTCTTGCCGGTGATGACATCCATCATGGTGCTCTTGCCGGCGCCATTGGGGCCGATGATGCAACGCAGTTCGCCGCGTTCGATATAGAGCGTCAATTCGTTGAGCGCACGGAAACCGTCAAAGCTGACCGTGATGTTCTCGATGTACAAAGTGCCCTCGCCGACGCGCGAGGAGAAAGTATTGGACTCGACACCGGCAGTGGCGAAGTCGTCCCACCAGGTCGGCGCAGTGGCCGGGCTCGACGAGGCATTCATACCAGCTGCTCGCGGCGCAGATAGCCGGCGATGCCGCGCGGGATCAGCAAGGTCACCAGCACGAACAGCGCGCCCAGCACGAACAGCCACAACTCGGGCAGTGCACCGGTGAAATAGGTCTTGGCAAAGTTGACGACAAAGGCACCGAGCAGGGCGCCATAGAGCGTGCCGCGTCCGCCGATAGCCACCCAGATCACGAGCTCGATGGAGTTGAGTGGTGAGAATTCGCCGGGGTTGATGATGCCGACCTGCGGCACATAGAGTGCGCCGGCAATACCGGCCAGCACTGCCGAGGCACTGAATACCCATAGCTTGTAATACTCGACCTTGTAGCCGATGAAGCGTGCGCGGTTCTCGGCGTCGCGCACCGCGACCAGTACACGCCCGAACTTGGAATTGATCAGTGCGCGGCAGCCGGCGTAGGACAGCGCCAACGCCACCACGGACAACACAAACAGCGTGATGCGGGTGGTATCGGCTTGCAGATCGAAGCCGAGGATGTCCTTGAAATCGGTCAAGCCGTTGTTGCCGCCAAAGCCCATCTCATTGCGGAAGAAAGCCAGCAGCAAAGCGTAGGTCAAAGCCTGGGTGATGATCGAGAGATACACGCCGGTGACGCGCGAGCGGAAGGCGAAATAGCCGAACACGCCGGCCAGCACGCCCGGCACCACGATGACCATCGCCATCGCATAGGGAAAACTCTCAAAGCCCCACCACGTGACCGGCAATTCCTTCCAGTTCA
This sequence comes from Pseudomonadota bacterium, assembly GCA_043782755.1. Lineage (GTDB taxonomy): Bacteria > Pseudomonadota > Gammaproteobacteria > JADJYF01. The sequence goes on from JAYWAC010000165.1 coordinate 3,762, forward strand.
GGAACACCATGAAGTCGGGCAGATTGGCATTGCCGTACACGCCGCGCGCGCCGATCTGACGCATGAGGTACATGCCCATGTCGTAACCACCCAGCGCGAAGAAAGCGCCGTGACCAAGACTTAAGATGCCACCAAAACCCCACACCAGATCGACCGACAGAGCGAGCAGGGCATAGCACAGATACTTGCCAAGCAAGGTCACGGTATAGGTCGAGACATGCAGCGCCGCGCCTTCGCCGGTGCCGATATTCAAGACCGGCACCGCCACGGCGAGCAGCAGCAGAATGCCGTAGACGTAAGTATCGGGATGGGCCTTACGCAGTGCGTTCATCGCTCAACCCTCTGCCGCGCGACCACGTTGCGGAAACAGTCCGCGCGGCCATTTCTGTATGAACAGGATGATGAACACCAGCACCAATATCTTGGCCAGTACCGCGCCCGCGAAGGGTTCTAAGAATTTGTTGGCGATGCCGAGCGAGAGCCCCGCCACCAGCGTGCCCCACAGACTGCCGACACCGCCGAACACCACCACCATGAAGGAATCGATGATGTAGGACTGGCCGAGATTGGGGCCGACGTTGGTGAGTTGACTCAAGGCCACACCAGCGAGACCGGCGACGCCGGAGCCGAGACCGAAAGTCAGCGCATCGACCCAGCCGGCGCGCACGCCCATGGCACGCGCCATGGCGCGGTTCTGCGCGACGGCACGTACGTGCAGGCCGAGCGAGGTGAAGCGCAGCAGCGCAAGCAAGGCGGCGAATACTAGGGCGCTGAAGACGATGATGTAGAGGCGGTTCCAGGTCAGGGCCAGCGCGTCACCGAGTAGCAACTGACCACTCATCCACTGTGGTGTGGTGACGGCACGATTGAGCGGCGAAAACACACTGCGCACCAGCTGTTGCAGGAACAGGCTGACACCAAAGGTCGCGAGCAGGGTTTCCAATGGGCGGCCATAGAGGAAGCGCACGATGCCGCGTTCGATGACGATGCCGACCGCGCCTGCGACCAGAAAGGCGGCCGGAATGGCGATGAACAAGGATTGTTCGATGTAGTGCGGAAAAGCTTGCTGCACGACATAGGTGGTATAGGCGCCCAGCATCATCATCTCGCCATG
>JAYWAC010000166.1:0-4866 GCA_043782755.1 Pseudomonadota bacterium
GTGCGTCCGCTCACCACCTTCGGTTACGACGATGCGCCGCAGGGTCACGCCGAAGTGTTGTTCGACAATGTGCGTGTGCCGCTGGAGAACATCCTGCTCGGCGAAGGTCGTGGCTTTGAAATTGCCCAGGGGCGGTTGGGACCGGGCCGTGTCCACCATTGCATGCGTCTCATCGGTGCCGCCCAGCGCGCGCTCGAATTCGCCTGCAAGCGTGCGGTGTCGCGTACCACCTTCGGCAAGAAGCTGGCCGAGCATCAGTCGATACGTGAAGACATCGCCAAGTGCTTCTGCGAAATCGAACAGGCCCGTCTATTGACGCTGGCAACGGCACGCAAGATGGATGAAGTGGGGGCCAAGGACGCGCGCGACATGATCGCCGCCGCCAAGATCACCGTGCCGCTGATGGCGCAGACCGTCATCGACCGCTGCATACAAATTCACGGCGCTGGCGGTTTCACCGCCGACTACTTCATGGCCGAAGCCTGGAGCTATGCGCGCTGGTGTCGTCAGGCCGATGGTCCGGACCAGGTGCACATGATGGCGCTAGGCAAGCAGATTATTGCTGAGTACGCGGGCTGATTGTCGTCGTCTCGTATTCCCCCTCGCCCCTAAGTACGGAGCGAGGGGGATTGGAAAACGAAGGTTTCTCTCCGCTCTGGAATGAATGTCAGACTGAAGTCTGACCCACAAACAAACCAATAGAAAACGCCGCGTATCCCTGTGGGGCACATTGCGGTCTGCTTCACAAAGAAGCCAAGAGAAAACGCCGCGCATCCCCGTGGGTCAGACTTCAGTCTGACATTCATGCATAAGGCTTCAGCGATACGACGGTCGCAACGAATTGCGATAGCTCTGCACTTCCAGGTAGCGCTCGCGCGGCAGCACCGTTGTGTCGTACACCCAACCCGACGACGCATCGACGCCCTTGTAATACAACGACCGTTGCGCGGCTTCATCAGCCAGTGTCACACCCGGCATCGCACCCGCTTTCAGCATCACGTTAAATTGCGTGCCCTGGTAGGGCACCATGATGGTCGAATCGACCGAGTTCTTGAGCGGGCGACCGAGGTGGTCTTCGCCGATCACGGGATTGCTGACGATGAACTCCACCAGCTCGTTGGTGGCGCACAGATCGTTCTCGTCTTCCCATGGATAGATCATGGTGAAGCCGTCGACTGCGATGCCTAGACGATTGGCGATGCGCACCGCCTCGTAATGTTCCTCGACCAACTGTCGTTTACCATTGCGCTTGTTGATCATGTCGAGCGAACGCTGTGAGCCGGTTTCTAAGCCAATACCAACGCGTCGCCCGCCGGTGTCAGCAAACGGCCCGAGCAAATTATCGGCGTGACGCACGATGAGATAGGCATGGGTGAAGGCGCGCCACGCGCTGTAGCCGTGTTTGGCGACGCGCTCGGCGAGCGCACGGGTCTGGCGCGGATTCAACAGGCCGACATCGTCAAAGAACATCACCGCAAAATGTTCGCGCCCAAGCGCGCGATGGGTGGCGGCCATGGTCGCCAGATCGTTGTCGATCATGGCGGTTGGGAAATAGCGCGTGCGCTCGCCGCCGGCTTCGCAGAAATGACAGGTGAAGGGGCAGCCCAGCGCTGTGACGGTATGAAAGGCCGGCAATCCCGCGATCTCATAGCGATAGCGCGCCATCAATGCCACCGGCCGCGTTGGCGCCATGGTGATCGCCGAGAGATCGTGTTGATGGGACATGACATGGCCACGGCCGCGATCCGGCAGGCCCGCTTGCAAGACCTCGAGTAGCGGTTGCCAGCCGTCCTGGGGCACGACGTAGTCGCAGGCTGCGAGCCCACGCTCGCCGACCACTTGTTCCAGGTAATAGCGCGCATGACTGCCGCCGATCATGACTCGCGCACGCGGTCGTTCGCGCCGCACCGTCGCCGTGATCCAGCGCGCATATTCGGCCTGCGGTGTCATCACCGAGAGTGCAATCAGGTCGAAGTCGGCGAACACCGCGCTGTCGAAGGGTTGATCGAGCACCAGCTCGCCGTCTTCCACCAAGAGCATGTGACAGTCGGCGAGATGCTTCGGCGTTGGACGGCTGCCATCGGCGCGCGCGCGGATGTAGAGCACCAGCAGGGCCGAGGGATAGCCGTGCACCTCCAACCAGGATTGCAAGTAATGGGGCGCGAGCTGTTGGTAGACGAATTCGTCCTGCAGGAAAGGGTCCGGTGGCTTGACGAACAGCGTACGCGGTTTCACGGGGCGGTCTCCTGGCTGCGGACACGCTCGGCATGCTCAAGCGCGTGATTGAAGAAAGCGTGGAAGGCCGGCAAGACGGTGTCATCGAGCGCCAGCAGTTGGCGTTTGCGCCGCGCGAGTTTGGCGCGCATACCGTCGCGCACCGCGCCGTCATTGGCGAGTGCCACGGCGCGTGCAGCGTAGTCTTCGGCACCGTGGGCGAGTGCTTCGTCGAGGCCAAGCAGATCGCATAGGCCCGCCGTCACGCGGCCGCGCATGTAAGCACCGCGTTCGGTGACAAAGGGCGTCTCGGCCCAGATGGTTTCAAAGCTGGTATAGCCGCCGCTGAAATGCAGGGTGTCGAGGACGACATCGGCGGCCGCCAGCAGCGCGCCGAAGTTCTGCGAGTTCACCGCTGGCACGAAACGGATGCGCTCGGCGACGTCTGGCGCGGTGCAGGCGAAACGTGCTTCGAGCCGCGTGCGCCAGGTTGCACGGCTGTCGATCAAGACCACCACGCCGCGCGGGTCACGGCGCAGGATGGCGGCGAGGTAAGCGTCGAAATCGGGATGCAGTTTGAACAGGCTCTGCGGACAGAGATAAATGGTTTCATGCGCGCCGAAACCGAAGTCGCGACGGCTAGGCATATCGCGCGGCACGAGCGGCTCCTCATACAACACCGGCCAACTCGGCAGTTGAATCAACTGCTCCCGGTAATGGGCTTGCGCATCGGGCGGTTCGATCCATTGCGAGGACAGAAAGTAATCAACGCTGGCCAGACCGCTCGTGACCGGATGGCCCCAGGTCACGCATTGCACCGGCGCCTGACGTTCGGCGGCGAGGTAATAACTCCAGGGATCCATGCCAATGTCGCAATACACCACTACCTCGGGCGCGAGCGCCTGGAGGCCGTGGCGCGCGGCGTTGAGATCCTCGGGTACAGCCAACGCATGATCGGCCGCAGCTGCAACGCGGGTGGCGAGCGGTCCGTCGTGTTGACCGATGCTCAACACCGCTACATCGAAGTCATGCCGCGACAATCTTTCGAGCAAGGGCAGATAGAGACGCGCGATGGTGTGCTGCTTGAAATGGGCAGAAACAAAAGCGATACGCGGACGCGGCGCGCGCGTCACTCGTGGCAACGGCGATGGTCGCCACGCCTGGTGCACGATATCGCCCACACCGCTCATGAGCGCGCGATCGTTGTGGCCGTGATAGGCGAAATAGAAAGCCGGTGTGAGCAGACTGCGCGAAGGATCGGTGATGTTGAGTTTGCGTTCTGCAACGACTTCGAGATTCGCCTCGATACGTGTGCGATGGGCGACGATCTCGGCGACGTTGATGCAGAAGATCGGCATCAACAGTGTCGCGCGCAGTAAGCTCGCATCGTCGGCGCCGGCCGCCAGGGCGGCGCGATAGTGCCTAAGCGCGGTCGGGTAATCGTCGGCTTCCTGCCGCAGGCGCGCGAGATTGGCGAGACTGTCGGCGTCGCCGGGCGCGCATTGCAAGGCGGCCTGAAACGCGGCCTCGGCCGCTTCGACATCGCCCTGCATGAAACAGGCGTCACCGAGATTCTTGTAGGCATCGGCCCAGCGCGGGCGCAATTGCACCGCGTGCAGCAACAGATCCATGGCTTCGCGTGGATGTCCGCCGGTCAGCGCGAGGCGCCCTAAGTTGTACCAGGCGTCGGCATGTTCGGGATTGCGTGCGAGCAGACCGCGCCACGCCGCTGCCGCGTCATCGGCATCGCCGTCGCGCTCCATGAGCAAGGCTTCGGTGTTGGCGTAGTCGGCGTCGCTGGGATTCAATCGACGTGCGCGGACGATGGCGTCGCGCGCATCGGCCAGCCTGCCGGTGGTCAGCAGGATCGCCGCCAGCATGTGCCAGAGATCGCCGTCCGTGGTGCCGCGTGCCAAGGCACGACGGCAAGATCGTTCCGCCTGGGCAAGATCCCCGGCGGCAAAATTTTCCGCCGCGCGCTCGGCATGTTTGCCGGCTGCACCGGAATTTGCGCTGTAAAGGCGGCTCGGCCGCGACATTGCCTGTCTCCCGCTGGCTGTGTAGGAGCGAGAGAGCAAGGAGCGTTCCAGTTTTGCGCGAAGAGGTGAGTGCGCGGCGGATTCGCGGCTACACTGTCGCCGCCTTGTGGCGAGCGGAGTGTGCGGCGATGACCGTCCATAATCAGATTTTCGAATTCGACACCGAGGACGCCATTGCGCACTTGAGCGAGAGCAGTGTGCGCATGCGACGTCTGCTCGAACGCATCGGCCCCTTTCTCATGGAAGTGCGTCCCACGCCGAGTGTGTTCGCTGCGTTGGCGCAAGCGGTGGTCTACCAGCAATTGCATGGCAAGGCGGCGGCGACCATCTTCGATCGTCTGTGCAAACTCTTTCCACGTCCGAGTGCCGGCCCGACTGCTGCCGGCCTCATGAAACTTGATGACGCGGCCTTGCGCGGCGCGGGTCTGTCGAACAACAAGATGCTGGCCTTAAGGGATCTCGCCACCAAGAGTCTGGCCAAGCAGATCCCGACCATTACCCAGGCCGCGAAGCTCGACAACGACACCCTCATCGAACAACTGACCGCAGTGCGCGGCATCGGTCGCTGGACGGTGGAGATGCTGCTGATGTTTCGTCTCGGTCGGCCCGACGT
>JAYWAC010000167.1:0-33287 GCA_043782755.1 Pseudomonadota bacterium
CCATGATATACACTCTATCTCGATTGCTGCGGAGGGCAATACGAGAAGCGATAAACTTAACTGCGTCAGATGCTGTCCCATTACAGGCACCAAAGGACTCAAAGATGACAGGCTTGAGGAGAATATTGGGGTTGAGTTGCAAGCTACGAGCATACTTATCTCTCTTCAACTGAGCATAACGATCAGCGGCAGCAAGATCCTCTACGGCTGCAATACTGACAATGTCAGACGGAAGTCTGATCCACAGAAGATGGAGCTTTACTTCGCCGCCGGCGTCCACACCTCGGCCTTCCCTTCGCCGCGCGGATCACTCGCTGCTTTGACGACACCATTGTCGCGCTCCCAGGTAATCGCGTGCATGTTGCCGTAGCGGCGCTTCGATTCGTTGAGCTTGTGCCCCTTGGCGATGAGCCCGGCCTGCGTTTCGGCATCCAGACCACCGGCTTCGTATTCCACTTGGTCGGGCATGTATTGATGGTGATAGCGCGGTGCGCTGACGATTTGCTGGGGGTCGGCGCCTTGCGCAAATTCCAGCACGCCGAGTAACACCATCGAGATGATGCGGCTGCCGCCCGGTGTGCCGAGGATGCCAATGCGATCGGGGCTTTCAAGAAAGGTCGGCGTCATGCTGGACAGCGGGCGCCGACCAGCCGCAACGGCATTGGCCGAGCCGCCGACCAGGCCATAGGCGTTGGGTGTCAGCGGACTGGTGGCGAAGTCGTCCATTTCATTGTTCAGCAACACACCGGTGCCGGCGGGCACGCTGGCTGCACCGAAGGGATAGTTGATGCTCAAGGTCGCGGCGACACGATTACCGGCACTGTCGATCACCGAGAAATGGGTGGTGTGATGGTTGGGATCCGTAGTGACGGGCGGCAAGCTCGCGCTGGTCGTAGCGTGATTGATGTCTATCTTGGCCGACAGCTCATGGGCGTAGGTCTTGTCGATCAGATGGGCGATGGGCATCGCAACGAAGTCCGGGTCGCCGAGATAATCCGCGCGGTCGCGATAGGCGAGACGCATGGCCTCGATCACGACGTGCATGCGATCAACCTTATTCAGCTCGGACAGCTTGAAGTTCTCAAGGATGTTCAGCGCTTCGAGCAGGACCGTACCGCCGGACGACGGCGGTGAAGCCGACACCACGCGAATGTCGTGGTAATGGCCGACCAAGGGCGCGCGTTCCTTGACGCGATAATCGGCCAGATCCTTGGCACGCCAGATACCACCGTCGGCACGCGCGCCGGCGACCAGACGCTTGGCAAGATCGCCGGCATAGAAACCATCGTTGCCGTGCTCGGCGAGCACCGTCAGGGTGCGCGCGAGATCGGGCTGGGTGAGGACGGTGCCGAGCGCGGGTGACTTGCCGTCGCGCAGGAAGATGCGCGCCGCGTCGGCATCCTGCTTGAAAGCCGAGGCGCGAAAGCCGGCCATGATCGCGTAGTGCTCGCTGACGGCGAAGCCTTGGTTGGCGAGCGCGATGGCGGGGGCGAGATCCTGAGCCAGTGACAGACGCGCGTAATGTTTGGCGAGATAGACGAGGCCTGCCGGCAGACCGGGAATGCCCGCGGCCAGTGCCCCATTCAAGGAACGGTCGGGGGCAGGCTTGCCTTGTGCGTCGAGAAACATGCTGGACCTGGCGGCGGCCGGCGCGGTTTCACGCGCGTCCACCATGCCGTCGTGTTCGTTTCGAACGTCATGGACCAGGAAGAAGCCGCCACCACCGATGCCGGAGCTGTAGGGTTCGACGACCGCGAGTGCGGCGGCGACCGCGATGGCCGCATCGAAGGCATTGCCGCCGGCGTCGAGCACGCGATGACCGGCAGCGGTCGCAAGCGCGTGGGCGCTGGCGATGGCGTCCTGACCTGGTGTGGCGTCGCGGGCGGTGACGGCCAACGGGACGCTCGCCCACAGACCCAACAGCAGCACCTGGGTGAGGCGTCTCATGAGATGTTCTCCTCGTCCCGCGCTGTGGCGGTCAATGCATTGAATTTGACCAGCAGACTGGTGTGGTCTTCCGGGTGCTCGGGATCTTTTGGAATGCAGTCGACCGGACAGACCGCGACGCATTGCGGGCTGTCGAAATGGCCAACGCATTCGGTGCAGCGCGCGGGATCGATTTCATAGTGCACGCCACCGTCATAGATGGCGTGGTTCGGACATTCTGGCTCACACACATCACAGTTGATGCACTGCTCGGTGATCTTGAGGGCCAAAGCCTGGCCTCCGCCGAATCTATTGCGGCGGCGCCGCGTTGCGACGATTGCTGACGCGTTCGAGCAGCACTTGCTTGATGTGAGGATGGACGAAATCACTGATATCGCCACCCAGCGCCGCGATTTCGCGCACTAGCGAGGACGAAATATAGGTGAACTTCTCCGAGGTCGGCAGAAACACCGTGTCGGCCTCGGGCATGAGCTTGCGATTCATGCCGGCAAGCTGAAACTCGTATTCAAAATCGGTGACCGCACGCAGACCGCGTAGGATCAAGGAGGCCTTGTTGGCGCGCGCGAAGTCAACCATGAGGCCGTCGAAACGCTGGACCTCGACATTCTTGAAATGGCCGAGGATCTCGGCCGCCAGGGCCACGCGCTCATCGACCGAAAACACGGTGTTCTTGGCGGTGCTGCCAGCGACGGCGACGATCAGCTTTTCGAACAGCGGCGCGGCGCGACCGACGATATCGGTGTGACCGTGCGTGATCGGATCGAAGGTGCCGGGATAAATGACGGTGATGCCCAATGCTGTTCCCCGAGGGTCTACGAGTGAAGCGAATGATCACGATTCCGGCGCGGTTAGTCTAGCCCGCATTTTGTTGTCCTCTGCGGCGAGGAGGCGAACGCCAAGCGCTTGGCGGGTGGTTAGCCGGCCTCGCGCAACAGCAGGTAGCGAACCTGCTGCGTCTTGCCCTCGCGATGCAGGCTTAAGGACCCCAGGTCGAAATTCGCATCACGCTCGCATTCGACATAGAGCAGCGCGCGCGGCGCAAGCCAGCCGCAGACCAGGCGCGCGAGCACAGACTTAAGCATCTCGCGGTGAAAGGGCGGGTCGAGAAAGACGATGTCATAGGGTGTGGCTGGGCCGTTCAACCAGGCGAGCACATCGGCGCCATAGACTTCGGCATGTTCGGCCTTGAGTCGTTCTTTAACGGCCTGCAGGCGTTTGACCAGGGCCGCATCTTTTTCGACCAGCACGCTCGTTGCCGCGCCGCGCGACAGTGCCTCGAAGCCGAGCACACCGGTGCCGGCGAACAGATCGAGACAGCGCGCGCCAGGCAATTCAGGTGCAAGCCAGTTGAACAGGGTTTCGCGTACGCGATCAGCACTCGGTCGCAATTGTTCGCGAACGGCGACCGGAATACGGCTGCCGCGCCATCGTCCACCGATGATACGGATGCTGTGTTCGGCGGCGCGTGTCATGGCGAGTCAGGAGCCCTTGTCGTCGTTGCTAGCGCGACCGACCACCACCGTGGTCAGGCGATCGAAGGGCAGGCGACGCGCGAAGGCTTCCTTGACCGCAGCTGGCGTCACTTGCGCGACCTTGGCGCTGAAGGTCTCCAGGTAGTCGAGGGGCAAATCATAGAAACCGATCATGGCGATGTATTCGGCAATCTGGCGATTGCTCGCAACGCGCAGCGGAAAGCCATCGATGAGATTCTGGCGCGCGGCTTCAATACTGCCGGCAGGCGGGCCTTGTTCGACGAAACGACGAATGGTGTCGTTCAAGATCTTCAAAGCTTCGTCCTGCTGTTTACGATCAGTCTGCAGCTCAGCGACGAAGGGCCCGGCCTGGGCCATGGCGACGAAATAGCTGGAAACGCTGTAAGACAAACCGCGCTTGTCGCGGATTTCATCGAACAGGATCGAGACCAGGCCATTGCCACCCAGCGCATGGTTGCCGACCAGCAGCGGGAAATAGTCGGGGTCGCTCCGGCTGATACCGGGCATCCCTAGGATCACGTGGCTTTGAATGGAGGGGAAGTCGACGTGCTTGTTTTCGGCCTTGGGCACCGCCACGACTGGCAGCGCCGCTGCGCGCTCGCCTGCGGGTAAAGCCTGGCTTAAGCGTTCAGCGATCGCGCTGGCGCGCGCCTTGTCGACAGCGCCGACAATGGCGATGACCGCATTGCGCGCGACGTAATACTTGTGATGGAAGGCGCGGATGTCATCTTGGGTGAGTGTCGCGACGCTGGCGTGGGTGCCATCGGGTGGTGAGCCATAGGGATGGCTGGGATAGAGGCTGGCATAGAACACGTCTTCGGCGATGGCGGCCGGCGATTGTTCCTTGTGCTTCAAGCCGACCAGCGTGCGAGCTTTGTCACGCTCGAGCGCGCTTTGATCGAAGCGTGGTTTGGCCAACGCCAGCACGAATAGCTCAAACGCGCGCTTGGCTTGCTCGCCATCGGCGAGGGTGCGCAGACTGGCATAGGCCATGTCGCGCTCGGCACCGTGGCCCATCACGGCGCCGGTCGCACCGAGCTGTTCATTGAAGGCATTGGCGTCGAGTTCGCCCGCGCCTTCGTTCAAGAGGCCGTTGGTGAGATTGGCGACACCGGCATGGGCACCATCACGAGCACTGCCGGCGGCGAACACTACGCGTGTATCTATCATCGGAATTTCCGGCGCGGCGACGAAGTACACGCGCGCGCCGTTGCTGGTCTGCCATTGTTCGATAGTGGGGCCCGCCAGCGCCACGGCATTGTGCAGCAGCGCGCAGCCGAGAATCTGCAATTGAATGCAGCGTAGATTCATCGCGCTTGCTCCGGCTTGAGGTAGGCGACGGTCAGGCCTTGTGGCACGAGGTATTTCTTGGCAACCGCGAGCACTTGTTCAGCGCTCACGGCCTCAAGCTTCTCGACATAGTTGTCGCGGTATTTCCAGCCTAGACCGACCGCTTCCAGCGCGCCGATGGTCATTGCCTCATGCATCATGGAGTCCCGTTGAAAGACAGTGTCGGAGACGACCTGGGTCTTGATGCGTTCGAGTTCAGCGGCGGTCGGTGGATGCTCGGCCAGACCGTTCAATTGTTCGACGATGGCCTGCTCGAGTTTTTCGAGACTGACACCCTCGGCCGGCACCGCATTGAAGGTAAAGAGCGTGCTCAGACGTGCGGCGGTCTCGATGCCGGCGCTCACATCGCTCGCGATTTCGCGACCGCGCACCAACTCGCGTGTGAGACGCGCGCTGTTATCACCGGTCAGCATCGCCGCCAGCACGTCGAGGGCATAGGGTTCCCATGCCTCGACACCTTGGCCGCGAATGGCCTGGGCCAGCACCGGCGCCTTGTAGCCCATCACCAGATAGGGCACATGGGCTTTGTCGCTGTTGAGGGTGATGCGCTTGGTGCCGTTCTGGGGGATTTCGGGGCGATCTTTCGGCGGCGCGATGTCACTGGCAGTGAGTGGGCCGAAGTATTTCCTGGCCAGCGCATGCACGGCCTCGGGGTCGACATCACCAACCACCACGACGATGGCGTTATTGGGGCCATACCAGCGCTGATACCAGGCACGCAGATCGGCGGCCGTCATGTTCTTGATGTCGGCTTCCCAACCGATCACCGGGTAGCGGTAGGGGCTGGTGAGATAGGCGACGGCCTCGGTCGCTTCGACGGCCAAGGACTGCGGCGAATCGTCGGTACGCATGCGGCGTTCTTCGAGCACGACGTTGATCTCTTTCTTGAACTCGGCGTCGTCGATGACGAGATTGCGCATGCGATCGGCTTCGAGGTCGAAACTCAGCTCGACATTGTCGGCTGACCATTCCTCGTAATAGGCGGTGTAATCAGAGCTGGTGAAGGCATTCTGACGGCCGCCGTGGGCAGCGACCGTGGCCGAGAACTTGCCGGCACCGAAACGCTTGGTGCCTTTGAACATCATGTGTTCGAGGGCATGGGACACGCCGGTGATGCCATCGTGTTCGTAGGAAGAGCCGACCCGGTACCAGACCTGCACGACCGCGACATGGGCGCGGTGGTCTTCTTGCACGATAAGCTTCAAGCCGTTGTCGAGAGGGTATTCGTGAGTGCGGGAAGCGGCCTGGGCGGACACATAGGAAAGCGCGCAGTACAACACTGCGCCCAGGGGCAACAATCGCATGGTGGGTGCTCCGAAGGCGTGACGATGAAGCGACCGCGATGCGTCGGGACGGCAGCGGCGGCGGATGTTAGGATAGCGCATTCCGCGCACGCGGATTGCCGTTGTGATTTTGCGTTCGCGTCTTCGAGCCTAAATGTTCAGTCGACTCAAAGCCGGTATCGCGCGCACGCGCGACAGTCTCGTCAATGGCGTACAACGCCTGTTCACTGGTCGCACGCGCCTCGACGCGCAAGCGCTCGAAACCCTGGAGACCTTGTTGCTGTCGGCCGATGTCGGCGTGCACGCCACGGCGCGCATCGTCGAGAAGGTCAAGCGCATCCCGGCCCATCAGTCACCAGGCCAGGCCGTGCAGGACGAGATGACCGCCATCCTCGCACCCTGCGAGCAGCCCTTCGAATACAAAGCCCGTGATGACGGCCCTTACATCATTCTGGTGGTGGGCGTGAACGGCGCCGGCAAGACCACCACCATCGCCAAGATAGCGCGCCGCCTGCAGAGCGAAGGTCGCACCGTGATGCTGGCGGCGGGCGATACCTTTCGCGCGGCGGCGGTCGACCAGCTCAAACGCTGGGGTGAACGCCTTGGCATCCCGGTCATCTCCCAGGGCCCGGGCGCCGACACGGCCTCGGTCATCTTCGACGCCTGCGCGGCGGCCAAGGCGCGCAAGGTAGACGTGCTGATCGCCGACACCGCTGGGCGGTTGCATACCCAGGACAACCTCATGGCCGAGCTGGCCAAGGTGCGACGGGTGGTAGGCAAACACCAAGCCGATGCGCCCCATGAGACCTTGCTGGTGCTGGATGCGACCATGGGTCAGAACGCCTTGAACCAGGCCCGGGAGTTCATGGCTCAGGTGGCGGTCACGGCGCTGTGCCTAACCAAGCTCGACGGCACCGCCAAAGGCGGCGTGATCTTCGCGCTGGCCGAGCGGCTGCGGCTGCCGATCCGTTATATCGGCATCGGCGAGCAGGCCGACGATCTACAGGTCTTCAATGCCCGCGAATTCACCCGCGCCCTGCTCGGCGACTTCGCCGGTTCAAGTGTCGAAGAAGAGAGCTGAATCTTCCCGGCACCGTGCCTTGTTCACCGTCCGACCCGTCGCCACACACCACGCGCGCTCTGATTAAAGTCAAAGCGAACCCCTGCCGCATTTAGCACTCCAAGCTAGGGAGTGCTAAGATCAAATCAATGGATACTAGCGAGGTGTCTTCACCCATGACCCATGCATTGAACCTCAGCCTGCCGTCGACCGCCGGCTCGCTGGAAAGCTATATCGATGCGGTCAACCGCATCCCCTTGCTGCCGGCCGAACTGGAACAGGAGCTCGCGCGGCGCTATCGCGAGAATGATGATCTGGACGCCGCCCGTCAGCTGGTGCTCGCCCATCTGCGCTTTGTCGTCAAGGTGGCGCGCGGCTACAGTGGTTACGGCTTGGCCCAGAGCGACCTCATCCAGGAAGGCAATATCGGCCTCATGAAGGCGGTCAAGCGCTTCGACCCGACGGTCGGCGTGCGCCTAGTGTCCTTCGCGGTGCATTGGATCAAGGCCGAGATGCACGAGTTCATCCTGCGCAATTGGCGCATCGTGAAAGTCGCGACGACCAAAGCGCAGCGCAAGCTGTTCTTCAACCTGCGCAGTGCGCGCAAGGCCCTGGGTTGGATGGGCGCGGGCGAAGTCGATGCGCTAGCCAAGGAATTCGGTGTCGAGAACCGTGACGTGCTGACCATGGAGCAGCGTCTGAACGCCCACGATGTGTCTTTCGACGTCAATCCGGACAGCGAGGAAGAGCAATTCGTGCCGGCCGCCTACCTGGTCGACCGGCGCTTTGAACCGACCTTGCTGCTGGAGCGCGAGGAGGGCGATGACAATCGCACTGACAGCCTGCACGGCGCCCTGGCGCGCCTTGATGAGCGTAGCCGCGACATTGTCACCAGCCGTTGGCTGATCGAGCCCAAGCTGACGCTGCACGATCTGGCGGCGCGTTATGGGGTGTCAGCGGAACGCATTCGGCAATTGGAGAAGAACGCCTTCAAGACCTTGAAGAAGGCCTTGCCGGACTTCGAGCCGGAAGCCGAGCCGGCCTGAAGCTACGTCGTTCTTCAGGTGGCGCGCGGGAGTTTCGCTTGCGCGCCGATTCGCACGTAGAACGAGGCGAGATAGAGCGCCAGGAACAGCGCGAAATAGTATTCCTGAGGCTCGCTCCAGCGGATTTCGAGGGGTAGCACTTTGATGCCCGCGAGGTGTTTGTAGCGTTGCGGCGCGCGGATCAGTTCCGCCAGCACGGCGGTCGGCAGACAGTCCATGGTGGGCCAGAACCAGTAGAACAAGCCGCCCTTGGCGTAGGGCGAACCGCGCTTCAGCTCTCGCACCGGGATCAATATCCCACCAATCACCACCCACAGTTCTAACAGCGCACGGGGCTTCTGGTCGAACCAGCTGCTCATGTTGTGCAGATTGGTTTCGTGCTGATCGTTGAGCTTATCGATGGCCTCAGGCGTTCGCCAGTGAAAGATCTGCTGGCCCCACGACACTTCTTCGCCGGCGAAATAGATACAGGCCAACATCACTGTCGTGGCCCAGCCGATGAGCAGCCAGTCTCGCATCGGGGCGAGACGTTTGAGCAACATCACGCCGAACACTGCACCAACGATGGCCGCGATGGGCGTCGCGACTTCGATGAGACCTTGCTCACCGTTGATCCACGCTTCGTAGAAGTCCGGCGTGAAATACTTGGCCGGCAGGATGATCAACACCATGAGCGGTGGAAACCACAATCGCCACCAGGCCGAAATCACAGGCTGCGGTCGCTGGTAATCCATGGTCAGGCTCCTGTCACGAAGTTCAGGATTCCATTCCAGTAGTGGTCAAGAAAGAAGAAGAAGAACAGCCCCGTCAGATAGACGATGGAATAGCGGAAGGCCGCCCAGGCGATCTGATCATCATCATCGCGCAGCATGGCAATGGCGTAGTACAGAAACACCGCGTCCAAGGCCAGCGCACCAATCAAATAGACCAGACCGCTCATGTAGGTCACATAGGGCAGGATGGTCGAAATGGTCAGAATGACGGTGTAGAGCAGAATCTGCTTGCGGGTGAAATCGACGCCGTGGGTGATAGGCAGCATCGGAATCTGCGCCTTGGCATATTCCTCGCGACGATAGATGGCGAGCGCCCAGAAGTGGGGGGGCGTCCAGGCGAATATGATCATGAACAGCAACAGGGCATGGGGATCGACCTGGCCGGTGACAGCGGTCCAGCCCAGCACCGGCGGCGCGGCACCGGCGGCACCACCGATGACGATGTTCTGCGGCGTCGCGTACTTGAGATACATGGTGTAGATGACCGCGTAGCCGATCAGCGAAGCGAAAGTCAGCGTAGCGGTCAGCACGTTGACGAAGGCCACCAGCAGATACATTGCCAGCGCGCCAATGATCAGTGCGAAGACCAAAGCCTGAGTACGGTTCAGACCGCCCTGTGGCAAGGGTCGGTTCTTGGTGCGCGCCATCAAGGCGTCGATGCGATGCTCGGCGACGTGGTTGATGGCCGCTGCCGAAGCCGCGGCGAGACCGATGCCGAGCGTGGCGGGGATCAGAATGGCCAGCGGCACAGCACCTGGTGTCGCGAGGAACATGCCGATCACCGCCGTGAACACGATGAGGCCAACGACTCGCGGCTTACAAAGCTCGGCATAGTCGCGCCAGTGCGCGAGCGCGGAAGGAACCATACTTTCGGTCAGCATGATGGCATGCGTTTCAGTTTCGACGCGTGGAGTGCACGAGGGTTAACAGGGTCAACAGCAGCACTGCGGCGACGCCGTTGTGAGCGACCGCGACCGGAAGAGGGAGGCCACCCAGCACGTTAGTGATACCGAGGCTGACCTGCAGCGCAAGCGCGGCGAGTATACATGATGCAACTCGACGCAGTCGTGGCTGGTGGCTGCGCCAGGCGAGCAAGGCTGTACTCGCGATCACAAGAGTCGCCAGCAGTGCGCCGAGCCGATGGCCAACGTGAATGGCGGTGCGTGCCGGTGTGTCCAACACACCGAATTCATAGTTGATGCCCAGACCTCGCCACAGCACATAGGCTTCGTGGAAATCGGTGCGCGGCCACCAGCGTCCCTGGCAGGTCGGAAAATCGGTGCAGGCCAAGGCCGCGTAGTTCGCGCTCGTCCAACCGCCGAGGAAGATCTGCAGCACCAGCACCAGCACCGCAAGACGGGCCAGACCGTATACGCCGGCGCGGGTCGCGGCGAGCGGCTTTAGTCCACGCACACTGAGCAGGTTCCACCATAACAGCGACAACGTGGCGAGCCCACCGAGTAAGTGGGCGCTGACCACCAAGGGTTTCAGCAGGAGCGTGACGGTCCACATGCCTAGCAAGCCCTGCAGGGCCACCAAAGGCACCAGCAGGAAAACCACCGGGCTCACACCGGCGGCGCGACGCGGCTTGCCACGCAGCGAAGCAGCGGCCAGCACGACGATGCCGAGCCCGAGCGTGCTGGCGAGATAACGATGAATCATCTCGCGCCAGGCCTTGCCGGGTTCGAGTGGGCGGGTGTGCCAATCGGGATCCTGCAGGTGGACGTTGGCGTCCTGGCTGGGCACGGTCACATGACCATAACAGCCCGGCCAGTCTGGACAACCGAGGCCGGCGTCGCTCAAGCGCACGTAGGCGCCGAGCACGATCACGATGAACGCGAGCATCGGCAGAAAATGGGACAGCTGGCGCAGGGTTCGAGTCATGGTCAGCGGATGGCGGAGCCGCGCAGCAGGCGCTTAAGGTCTTCTTTGATGCCGGCTGGAGAGGCGTCGGCGGGAAATATCATCATCGCCAGACGGCGCGAATCCAGAATCACGATGCCTTGATCACGCGCCGTGCCGGTCCGCCCAGCGGCTTCGCGGGCGAGCCAGACGCGCGCGCCGGCGTCGGCAATCGTGAGTGCCTGGGCGATAGGCTGTGCGGGCGCGGCATCGACCAGGGCGGCGACATGAATGCGCGCGCCCTGGGCGCCGATCAGGCTGCGGATGGTGGTCAGCAGTTCAACCTGGCGAACACAGTCGGCCGCGCAGGGGCCGGGGCCGTAATACATGAGGCCCCATTCCGCAGGCGCCAGCTTCAAAGCGTCGAGAGCAGCGCAGGCCGGGTTGGCGGCAAAATCGACCGGCGGTTGGAGCAACTCGCCATGGTTGAGCTGCCGTGGTGGCAGCGCTTCGGGATGCACGATGGCGAACCACCAGGCGACCAGAATGGGTGCGACGAAGGCGGCGACCACCGCGAGCGGCACCCAGCCGTTGCGCTTCGGTGAGAGCGGGTGTGTGGGACTGATATCAGCCATGCCGGCGCCTCTTGCCGTAGAGATTCCATATACCGATGCCAGCCAGTACGGTGGCCATGGCGAACCATTGCACTGCATAGGAACGGTTGCGGGCCGAGCCGTCGCCGGGCAATTGCCAGTCAACGGTCAGGGCGCCGAGCGCCTGGCCGTCGAGGTAGACGATACCTGGCCATAAGGGGTGGTCGAGCAGCGACTCGATGCCAGGGATCTTCACCCGCTGCACGCGGAAAACCTGCGGGCTCATGATCTCAGCCTGGTCGGCGCTGGCTTCGAGCTCGATGCCAACCGTTGGTTCAGGACCGATATATCCGCTGATGGTGGTCGGGTCGGCCGGCGCGAGGACGTCGGGAATGGTATTGCGGTCATCCGGCAGCGGCACCCAGCCACGATCAACAAGTAGCATCGCGCCGTTATCGGCAACGAAAGGCGTGAGAATTTCGTAGCCAGGCCGGCCTTGGTTGATGCGGTTGTCGAGTACCACATGCTGGTCGAGATAGTGACCGCGCACCGTCACTCGCCGCCATAGACTATCGCCAAGAGGCGCACCGCGCTCAATGGTTTCGAATGCGAGGGGTGATGCGGCCTGGCGATCGGCGAAAGCCTGGTGGCGAGTTTGTTTTTCGTGCGCGCGATGCAATTGCCAGACGCCGAGACTGGACAATCCCGTGCAGGCAGCCGCCAGCAGCAGTGTCAGGGCAAAGCGGATCCAGGGATTGATTGAGAGGCTGCGCACAAATAACCGATAATCAGAATCGACTCACTTTAAATCTCGAGCTCGCCATGACCACGTCCCCCATCGTCAAATCCGTGATCATCGGAATGTTCATCATGATCCTCGTGGCCTTAGGCTCGGCATTCTTGAGTCTGTTCCGTCGCCGCACGGATGACGACGGCAAGGCGACGGTCAAAGCCCTGACGATACGTGTCGGCTTATCCATTGCCTTGGTCGTGACGATCTTCATTCTGAACGCACTCGGCATCATTTCGCCGAATTGAGTTTCAAAAAAACGCCACCGCGAGGGTGGCGCTCTTCCTTGTGCGTGGTGCGTGTGATGGTTCGAATCAGAGCCAGTACACGAAAATGAATAGGCCGATCCACACGACGTCAACGAAGTGCCAGTACCAGGCCACTGCTTCGAAAGCGAAATGATGCTTGGGCGTGAAGTGACCAGAGATGGAGCGCGCCAGAACCACCGACAGCATGATGGTGCCCATGGTCACATGGAAACCGTGGAAGCCGGTCAGCATGAAGAACGTCGCACCGTAGATACCGGAGTTCAGCGTCAAGCCGAGTACATGATACGCATGGCCGTATTCTGTCGTCTGCAGAAACACGAAGGTCGCACCGAGAGCCACCGTCGCGGCCAGGCCAAGAATCAGCTGACCACGATTGCCCTTCTGCAAACCCCAATGCGCCCAGGTCACGGTCGCGCCGCTGCTCAGCAGGATGAGGGTGTTTTTTAAGGGCACACCCCATGCGCCGATGGTTTCCTTGAAATGAGCGAAACCATAGCTGGACGGCGGATTGAATAGCGGCCAGGTCGCTGCGAACTGCGGCCACAGGAATTGGTTGGTGGCATGCTTGGCGCCTTCGCCACCGAGCCACGGCACCGAGTACATGCGAGCGTAATACAGTGCGCCGAAGAAGGCGGCGAAGAACATCACTTCGGAGAAGATGAACCAGCCCATGCCCATACGGAAGCTGACATCTACCTGTTCGTTAAATTTGCCGGACTCGCTCTCACCGATGACGGTGCCAAACCAGCCGAATAGCATGTAGACGAACATCAGGAAACCGGCGCCGAGGATCATCGGACCGACGGCGTGGCCGTTGAGGGAGGTTGCGCCGCCGACAAACATCGTGAAGATCGCGATACTCGCGGTGATCGGCCAGCGACTTGGTTCTGGGACGTAATAGTCTGCGTGGTCTGCACTACTCATGACTTATTTCTCGATTTAAGTGAAATTCCCCGAAGCCGGCTTCGACTTCGACTTCATGAACGCGGCTTGGCCACTTCTGCGTTTGACGCAGTCGGTTTCAGCGACTCGAAAAACGTATAGCCCAAGGTCAACACCGTGACTTCCTGCGGCAGACGCGGATCGATGATGAAACGCACCGGCATACGGCGGGTTTCGCCCGCTGCCAGCGTCTGCTGGGTAAAACAGAAACATTCGGTCTTCTTGAAATACTTGGCGACGGTGTTCGGTGCCACGCTGGGCACGGCGTTGCCGTCAATCGAACCGGTATCCCAGTTATGTACTTCGAACTCGACCTGGGTCTCAACACCAGGATGCACCACCACCTTGTTGACCATTGGCTTGAAGTCCCAGGGCATCTGCGCGTCGACATTGGTGACGAACTCGACCGTGATCGAGCGACTCTCGTCGACCGGCAATGCGGCGGCCTGCGCTTCCGTCAGTCTGCCGGTCTTGCCGTTCAAACCCGTCACCGTGCAGAACACGTTGTAGATCGGCACCAGGGCGTAGCCGAAGCTGAACATCACGCAGGTCGCAAGCACTAGCTTGATAACGGTGCGGCGGTTGGCAGATTTTTGAGTGGCTTCGTTCATCACATTACAACTTCGAAATGAAAACCCAAGCGTAGATGGCGGCCACAACCGCCGCGAGGATGATGGCGGTGCGCGTCGCTGCCCGCTGCTGGGCGACGCGCACTTCATCATCGACCGGGTGATCGCTCATGATCATGCTCAGCGCATGCCACCTTCAATAGTGGCCGGGTCTGGCGGCGTATTGAAGCTGTGGTAGGGCGGCGGCGAAGGCAAGGTCCACTCCAGGCCGTGCGCGCCTTCCCACACCTGGTCGGTAGCCTTCACACCACCCTTCACGCACTTCACAATGACGGCCACGAACAGTAACTGCGACAGACCGAACACGAAACCACCGATGCTCGACACCATGTTGAAGTCGGCGAACTGTACCGCGTAGTCAGGTATGCGACGCGGCATCCCGGCTAGACCTAAGAAGTGCTGCGGGAAAAACAATACGTTCACCGATACCGTCGACAGCCAGAAGTGCCATTTGCCGAGCGCTTCGTCGTACATATGGCCGGTCCATTTCGGCAGCCAGAAGTAGGTGCCGGCCATCAGCGCGAAGATCGCACCGGTGACGAGCACGTAGTGGAAGTGGGCGACGACGAAGTAGGTGTCGTGGTACTGGAAATCGACCGGTGTGACACCCAGCATCAAGCCCGAGAAGCCACCAATGGTAAACAAGATGATGAAGGCCAATGCAAACAGCATGGGCGTCTCGAAGGTCATTGAGCTTTGCCACATGGTGGCCACCCAGTTAAAGACTTTCACGCCGGTTGGCACCGCGATCAGAACCGTCGTGTACATGAAGAACAACTCACCCGCGAGCGGCATGCCGACCGTAAACATGTGATGAGCCCACACGATGAACGACAGGAAGGCAATGGCACCAGTGGCGTAGACCATCGAGGCATAACCGAACAGTGGTTTGCGTGCAAAGGTCGGGATGATGGCCGAGACGATACCGAAGGCCGGCAGGATCAGAATGTAGACCTCGGGGTGACCGAAGAACCAGAAGATGTGCTGAAACATCACCGGGTCGCCGCCGCCGGCCGCGCTGAAGAACGAGGTGCCGAAGAACTTGTCGGTGAGTAGCATGGTCACGGCGCCCGCCAGCACCGGGATGGAGGCGATCAGCAGGAAGGCCGTGATGATCCAGGTCCACACGAACAGCGGCAGCTTCATCAAGGTCATGCCTGGCGCGCGCATGTTGAACACCGTGGCGATGATGTTGATGGCGCCTGCGATCGAGGATGCACCCATGAAGTGCACGGCAAAGATCAGAAAGGGGAAAGCCTGACCGGTCTGCAGGACCAGCGGCGGATACATGGTCCAGCCACCGGCGGGGCCACCGCCCGGCATGAACAACGTGCTCAACAGCAGGGTGAAGGCAAAGGGCAGAATCCAGAAGCTCCAGTTATTGAGGCGCGGCAGCGCCATGTCGGGCGCGCCGATCATCATCGGGATCATCCAGTTCGCGAAACCTGTCCAAGCCGGCATGACCGCGCCGAAGATCATGACCAGTGCGTGCATGGTGGTCATGGAATTGAAGAACTGGGGATCAACGAACTGCAGACCGGGCTGGAACAGCTCGGCGCGGATCACCATCGCCATCGACCCACCGATAAAGAACATTATCAGCGAGAAGATCAAGTACATCGTGCCGATGTCCTTGTGGTTCGTGGTGGTCAGCCAGCGCTTGATGCCGCTTGGATGATAGCCATGGTCCTCGTGGTGGGTGGCGGCCTCACTCATGGATCTAACCTCGTATACAAAATCGATTCGAAAAAGGGCGGCTATCGGTCGCGGTTAGGCGCGGCCAAGCCTTACTGCTGAGCCATCGCGGCGGCCGGAACGGTGGCGCCGGCATCAGCGTGCTGGGTGGCGGTTTTCATCTTCGCGACCCAGGCGGTGTAATCTTCCGGCGACAGCGCATCGACCACGATAGGCATGAAGCCATGATCCTTGCCGCACAGTTCCGCACACTGACCGCGGTAGGTGCCCGCAGTCTGGATCTGCGCCCAAGATTCGTTGATGTAGCCCGGGATGGCATCGCGCTTCCAGCCGAGGGCCGGCACCCACCAGGCGTGGATGACATCGCCGGCGGTCGTCAGGAAGCGAATCTTCTTGCCGACCGGGACGACCAGATGGTTGTCCACTTCGAGCAGGTAGTTCGGCACGGTTTTAGGGTCGATGCCGGATTTCAGCTGGCGAGCCATGTTGCTGTCACTGGCGAGGGTGCTGAAGAAATTGATGCCCTCGTCAATGTACTGATAGTGCCACTTCCACTGATAACCGGTGACTTTGATGGTCATGTCTGCGCCGGACACGTCTTCCATCAAGATCAGGGCATGCGTGGCGGGGACTGCCACGCCAATCAGGATCATGAACGGGATCAAGGTCCACAGTATCTCGACCTTGGTGCTCTCATGCCACTGTGCTGCTTTGGCGCCGGCGGATTTCCGGAAGGCGATAACGGAATAGAGAATCGCGCCAAAAACCACCACGCCGATGACGACGCAAACGCCTAAGACGAAATTGTGCAGGTCGTAGACCAAGTTGGCGTAAGGCGTAACGCCTCGCGTCAGGTTGAGCCCCCAGTCAGCCATAGCGACGCCCGGCAGGCCGAGGATCGCGCTCATCAACGCGATTTTTCGCCACAGATTGGAATGCTTGGAAAAAGTCATGCTTGAAACTCCCGATACAGCGCGTGCGGGTTTGGTCCGTACCAGTTAGGTGTCGATTTTTTTGTGCTTTAAAGCGTTGCCCAGGGCAACCCGGCGTGGCAGGTGTTTCTCCTTGCCGGGCACCAGCGCCTGTCGTCTCAGAGCGGAGGCGGCTGTAGTCTACCGGTTTTTCTTCAATGCGTTAATCAGGGAACGCGAGAATGTTTCGCGCTCGCCGTCCGTCAGGAAACGACCGAGTTCGACGGCGCGACCGTGGCTGCCGACGAACAGGCGAGTCGGATGGTGACGATAGCGCGAGCGAGCGAGATTGACCCTTACCCACAGGCAGTTGAATTCGTGACGCTGCTCTAGCGCGCGAGTGCCGGTTTCAATGACAAGTTGATCACCCTCGATGCGCACCAGTTCGCGGCGTTCGCCGTCGCGCAGAACGAGGTAGAAAGCAACGGCTACCGCCAGTGCCTCGATACCCGAGAACGGCATCACCATCCACAGACCAAAATAGGCGAAAGCTCCCCCTATCGAGGCACACATGAGGGTCACCATCAGAATAAAGCGCTTGGCCTGCGGCCAGGTCATGGAGCGGGTTGGACGCAGGAGCCAGACGCCTCCCGACGACTCACCGCTCTCAAGTTCGGTGACCATCGCGGTGTTTCGACCTCAGGACGGATAGAGGGCGCGCATTTTTTCCACGCAGGCGGCGAGCTGCGGTGCGAGGCTGGCGGCGGTAGCGGTTGGCGCCCAATCCAACACCGCCAGGCGGGGCGCGTCGATATGGCGGGTAATCGTGGTGATTACGGCAGCAGGCTCGACCGTGTCAGGGTCAACGACATTGGCGACCCAACCCAGCAGAGCTTGTCCCGACTCGATGATGGCGCGCGCGCTCAGCATGGCGTGATTGATACAACCCAGACGGATACCGACCACCAGGAGCACGGGCAGACGCAGATGCCGGGCAAGATCCTCTAGCCACAACTTGTCACTCAGCGGCACGCACCAGCCGCCTACACCTTCGACCACCACTGCGTCGGCGCGACTCTGGCAGGACTGGAAAGCTTGTTCGATAACCGCTAGTTCAATGGGGGTCTTGGCTAGTGCGGCCGCGATATTCGGCGAACACGGCGGCGTGAACAGGTAAGGATTCACGTAACGGCGTGGGATGGCGACATTGGACGCCGCGACCAGTGCCCTGACGTCGTCGTGCATCAACAGCCCGTTGTTGCGGACCGCGCCAGTTGCCACCGGCTTCATGCCGGTAGCGCTGATGCCGGCGCGCGACAGCGCTTCGAGTAATGCGCAGCTGATGCGGGTTTTACCGCAGCCAGTGTCGGTGCCGGTGACGAACAGCGAGAGGCTCATCGGCGGCGCAGCTTTTCGAGGGGGAAAGTGTGCACGTCCGGCGGCTGGCGGCGACGACTCTCGACCGCCCAGGCATGACCGTAGACCACTTCGTAAGTGGCGGGCAGTTTGCCGTCACTACGACGCTCGGATTCGTAGGCGGTTCGAAGTGCAGCCAGGGCGTGGCGACCTAACATGCCGCGTGCGCGTTCGGTACTGCTGTTCGACGCCCCGATTCCCTTCAGATCACGCATCAAAATCATGACGTCCTCATAGGACACGGTCAGATACTCGGTCTCCATGACCGGATCACCGAAGCCGGCCGCGACTAGCGTATCGCCGATATCATGCATGTCCAAGAATTGGTTCACATGCGGCGCGTTCGACAGGCTCGCCCACGCCTTGCGTAATTCACGCAAGGTATCCGGCCCCAGGGTGGTGAACATGAACAAGCCGCCAAGAGCGAGACTGCGTCTGACTTCGCTAAAGGCAGCGAGCAGATCCTGACACCATTGCAGGGCAAGACTTGAGAACGCGAGCTGGAAGAGTCCGTCGCTGAAGGGCAGGTGTTCGATGTCGCCGGCGACGAAGCGCTGGCGGGAAAAGAATCGACGCTCCTGAT
This sequence comes from Pseudomonadota bacterium, assembly GCA_043782755.1. Lineage (GTDB taxonomy): Bacteria > Pseudomonadota > Gammaproteobacteria > JADJYF01. Next base: position 18,623 of record JAYWAC010000167.1, read on the forward strand.
TGCGCGCCTGCTTCAACATGCCGAGCGCGAGATCGCATTGCATCACTTGCGCACGTTTGTAACGGCTTGCGAGTGCGCGAGCGCAGCGGCCCGTGCCCGAACCGATATCGAGAATATTCGAAGGCTGCAGCGAGACGTAGTCGAGACGCTCAAGTGCCCGTGTCGCCACTTCGCGCTGCAGGAAATCATGATGATCATAAGTCTGCGCTGCACGGTCGAAGCTTGCAGCGACGCGTCGTTTATCGAGAGCGGGTGGCAGGTGGGCGTTCATATGCGCAGGGCATCGGCGAGCACACTCGTGAGCCGATCGAACTGTTCGTCGGTGTGGTCATGAGTGAGCGTGATGCGCAAACGCGCTGTGCCTTCGGGCACGGTAGGCGGTCTGATCGCCCTCACGTAAAGACCTGCGGATTGCAAGGTGCGTCCGATAGCGAGGGCACGTGCATCGTCACCGATCATGATCGGTTGGATGGGTGTCGTGCTGTCTGTTAGTGGAATGCCAAGCGCTCGAGCGCGCTGACGAAAGCTTGCGACGCGCCCTTGCAGCACCCGAGGGCGCGACGGTGATTCGCGCAATATGGCGAGCGCTTCGAGCGCTGCCGCCGCACAAACCGGCGGCAGCGCGGTGTCGTAAATATACGTGCGCGCCCGTTGCACGAGGAATTCGCACACAGCGCCGCTGGCGAGCACCACGCCACCGACCGATCCAAGTGTTTTACCAAGCGTAAACATGGTGATCAAAGTTTTGCGGCGATCTGATGACAGAGCGTATGCGGCACCACGGCCGTCATGCAAAACGCCGAAGCCGTGGGCATCGTCGAGATAAAGTGTCGCGCCATAGGTTGCGCACGCCTGGTCGAGGGCCGAGATAGGTGCGATGTCACCGTCCATGCTGAAGACGGATTCGGTGATTACCCATTTCAGATCGTGATCTGCACCGCTGAGCAGACTGGCTGCACGATCACTGTCCGCATGAGGATAGCGACGATGATGCGCGCCGCTGGCGAGAACACCATCGATTAACGAGGCGTGGTTCAATCGATCGTGAATCAATAAATCACCGGCGCTTGTAAGCGCGGTCAATGCGCCAAGATTGGCGAGGTAGCCAGACGAAAACAGCAGCGCGGATTCCATGCCTGTAAAGTCTGCAAGTTGGCGTTCAAGTTCGGCATGCAAACTCGAACGGCCGGAGAGCAGCGCTGCGCTACCACTACCGAAGCCGTGGTGATTCAATTCCTCGTGGACACGTGCGACGACGCGCGGATGGGCCGCAAGACCGAGGTAGTCGTTGCTGGTGAAATTGATCAGCTGACGGTCATCTATCGTTATCTCGACACGCTGCGCACTGCTGCGCTCGTCCAATTGCCGCATGCGGTGGGCGGCGCGCGCGGCGTTGAGACCACTCGCGACCCTTGCGGCTAAGGTGTCGGACACGATTTAAGCTAAAGGCTCAGGCGTGGGAATGCGCTTGTTGGTCAGCGCTCAAGCCTAAGCGTGCAAAAAGCAGCTGATCGTTGCTTACATCGGGATTGGCCGTGGTAAGTAGTTGCTCACCGTAGAAGATCGAGTTCGCGCCGGCAAAGAAGCACAAAGCCTGCAATTCATCGGTCATGTTGGTGCGTCCGGCAGATAGGCGCACATGGGATGCTGGCATGAGGATGCGCGCGACGGCGAGGGTACGCACAAAATCGATCGGATGAACCGGCGCAGCGTCCGCCAGCGGCGTGCCTTCAACACGGACCAGCAGATTGATCGGCACTGATTCGGGATGACTGGGAAGATTGGCGAGGGTGCGCAGCAGTTCGCCACGATCCTCGGTTCCTTCGCCGAGGCCGACGATGCCACCGCAACAAACCTTGATACCCGCGTCGCGCACACGCTTGAGCGTATTCAGGCGATCATCGTAAGTACGTGTCGAGATGATGTTGCCGTAGTACTGCGGCGACGTATCAAGATTGTGATTGTAATAGTCGAGTCCCGCGTCGCGCAGCCTGTCGACCTGGGTGTTAGTCAACATACCGAGGGTAACGCAGGTTTCGAGGCCCTGAGCGCGTACACCTTCGATGAGGGGTATCACTTGGTCGAGGTCGCGGTCTTTCGGAGCGCGCCAGGCAGCACCCATGCAGAAGCGGGTGGCGCCTGCGGCCTTAGCGCGTGCAGCGGCCTCCAACACTTGCTGGAGAGGGAGCACCGGGTCGGCGGAAACGTTGGTATCAAAGCGCACGCTTTGCGGGCAGTAGGCGCAATCTTCAGGGCAACCACCGGACTTGATGTTGAGCAGCGTGCTTAACTGGACGCGGTTTGGATCGAAATAAGCGCGATGAACTGTATGAGCTTGGAAGAGTAAATCGTTAAACGGCTGTTCGAACAATGCCTTGACTTCAGAGGCGTTCCAGTCGTGGCGAATTTGGTCTGCTGACAATTTACGGATCTGAGCGGTTTGAGTCGACATGTTGCGATATCCTCTTCCAGCACGGCGCCGCGATGTTCGGTTTAAGGAGTGAGTTGAAATGCCATGGAATGGCGGACTGTCGAGTTTATGGAATCACGCGAAGCTATACAAACTGGCGACAGGCAATTGGTTTGATTGGCACGGCATATGTTTCGTATGCCGAGGCTTAGCCTCCAGAAAAGAACTCCTGTGCAATGGCTGCTTCAGCGACCTGCCGTGGCGTCCGTATCCGCGACTTAGGCGACGAATTGAGTCTGTTGATGCCGCTTTCGCGGCATTTCGCTACGAATTTCCCGTTACGGACCTCGTTAAGTCGGTCAAATTCCATGCTGATCTAGGCGCGCTTTCCGTACTTACAGCGGGTTTCACGGAGGACTTACTCACTGCACTCGAAGACGTCGACGTTGTTGTCCCAGTGCCGCTGCTGCCATGGCGATTCCTGCGTCGAGGCTTCAATCAGGCCGGAGAGTTGGCGCGAGTACTGGGGCGAACGACGCACCGGCCAGTGCGGCATGATCTTGTCAGTCGGCAACATACTTGGGGCCCGGCCCAGTCACTGCTCGATGCGGCGGCGAGACGAGATAACATGAAAGGTGCTTTTCGGGTCGCGGGCAACTTCACGGACCTACGAGTGGCCATTGTCGATGATGTGATCACTACGGGAGCAACCTGCTCTGCACTTGCCAAGGCATTACGAGCCGCAGGGGCAACGAGAATCATCGCTGTCGCGGCGGCAGCGACCGCGCTGCGCCGCGATGAAGTTGGAAACTAAGTATCTAGGTTCGTTACGCTGAGGGCGTGACGTTCGATGAATTCTCGACGCGGTTCGACCTGATCACCCATTAAAGTGGAGAAGATTTGATCTGCCGCAACGGCGTCTTCAATCATGACCTGCATGAGGTTGCGAGTTTCGAGGTTCATGGTGGTTTCCCAGAGCTGTTCTGGATTCATTTCACCCAAGCCCTTGTATCTCTGAACCGTCACGCCACGACGGGTAGTGTCTAAGAGCACGGCGAAGGCTGCACCCATGGAATTCAAGGTGGTGACGTCGTCTCCACGGTTAACTACAACAGCTGCGGGCTGCTCATCATCGAACAGTTGGCCGAGCCGATTGAGATGGCGATACTCGGCACTGGAAAAGAATTCGCGTTCTAACCGAGAGGTAAGCAGAGAGCCATTGATGACCGCTCGAATCAAGAGCGACCAAGTGTCAGCGCTTTGATAGATCAGATCGATCGTTGCAGATTGTCGATCATCGCCGATGACTAGGTTCAGTGCGGCTGAGAAACTGACCAACCACTCGTTTACTGAATCGCGAGTCGCGAGTTCCGGGTTCTTAAGCTCCAGAGCGCGTCGCAAGCCTTTAAGAACCACGGGTGCGTAACGCGCTTCAAGGCGTCGTTGGATTTGCTGCAAGAACAGATATTCGCGGCCAGCTTCAGCAAGTCGGTCTGAGGAGAGACGCACGCCACCAAGATCAATTGCCGTGTCGTTAATCGCTAACTCCATAAAGTAAGAGTCCAGCTCTGGGTCATCTTTCAGGTAGCGTTCGTTCTTACCCTTCTTCACTTTATAGAGCGGAGGCTGGGCAATAAAAATATGTCCGCGTTCTACCAACTCCGGCATTTGTCGATAAAAGAAAGTGAGTAACAGCGTCCGAATATGCGAACCGTCGACATCGGCGTCCGTCATGATAATGATCCGATGATAGCGAAGGCGCGAAGGATCGTACTCTTCAGCACCAATGCCACAACCGAGTGCCGTGATTAGCGCACCAACTTCGCTTGACGAAAGCATCTTGTCGAAGCGAGCTTTTTCGACATTTAAGATCTTTCCCTTCAAAGGCAGGATTGCTTGATTGCGTCGATCCCTTCCCTGCTTCGCCGAACCGCCCGCAGAATCACCCTCGACAATGAAGAGTTCAGAACGTGAGGGATCGCGTTCTTGGCAGTCAGCGAGCTTGCCCGGCAAGCCAGCGACATCGAGTGCCGTCTTACGCCGAGTGAGTTCGCGGGCTTTACGGGCCGCTTCTCGCGCGCGCGCCGCGTCGATAATTTTCGCCATGATGGCGCGTGCGTCTTGAGGGTGCTCAAGCAAATAGGTCTGCAAGCTGTCGGAAACGATGGACTCTACCGTACCTTTGACTTCACTCGATACGAGCTTTTCCTTTGTTTGAGAGGAAAACTTCGGGTCGTGAAGTTTAATGGAGAGCACCGTCGTTAAGCCTTCCCGAACGTCTTCGCCAGCGATAGTAATCTTGTGCTTCGCGGCAATCCCCTCTTTCTCCAGGTATTGATTGAGGGTTCGGGTTAAGGCCGCACGAAATCCTGCTAAGTGAGTGCCACCGTCGCGCTGCGGGATATTGTTGGTATAGCAGTAGATATTCTCTTGGTAAGAATCATTCCATTGCATTGCTAACTCAACACCGATGTTGTCTTTGAATCCACCAATCTCGATAACTGCTGGATGCAGAGGCGTCTTGGTTTTGTTGAGATGGTCGACGAAGGCCGCGATACCACCCTGATACTCGAACTGATCCTTTTTTTCAGAGCGCTCGTCGAATAGTGAAATCCTTAAGCCTGAATTCAAAAATGACAGTTCACGGAGACGACGGGCCAGAATGTCGTAGTGAAATTCGATGTTTGTGAAAATCTTAGCGCTGGGATAGAAGCGCACCTCCGTACCGGTGCGATCCGAGTCTCCTACTGCTTTAAGCGGACTCTTGGGATCTCCTTCATGATATTCCTGCCGCCACAGCTTCCCTTCACGACGGATGAGAAGAATTAATCGGTCTGACAAGGCATTGACGACTGAAACGCCTACACCGTGAAGACCTCCTGAAATCTTATAGGAGTTATCGTCGAATTTTCCGCCAGCGTGAAGCGTCGTCATAATGACTTCTGCGGCAGAGCGTTGTTCTTCTTCATGAATATCAACGGGGATGCCACGGCCGTCATCTGTAACCGTAACTGCGCCATCACTATGTATGCGGACTTCGATGTTTTTGCAGTGTCCTGCTAGGGCCTCGTCAACACAATTATCCACCACCTCGAATACCATGTGATGCAAGCCAGTACCATCATCGGTGTCGCCGATGTACATACCGGGGCGCTTTCGGACAGCGTCGAGACCCTTTAATACCTTGATGTTTTTTGAATCGTAGGTCATCGCATTTTGCTCACGCAGGAAGATGATTTTGATCGTTTTGTTCCACGTGGAACATCGACGTGTCGTCAGGAAGCTGGCCGCGTATTTCGGACGGCTTTATAGCAGTAAAAAAACATTGCGTCTCGATGGACTGTATCGCGGCTAATGCTAGCCCCAACATTTTGTCGTCAAGTTCAGCAACAAGATCGTCCACCAATATTACTGGTGAACTTGAGGCATTTTTGATGAATTGCGCAATAGCCGCCACGACGAGACAGACAACCATCTTTGACTGGCCCCTCGAAAGCTTTTTCGATACGGCGCGGCCTGCTCGCCACAGCGAGAGATCGGCCCGATGTGGCCCAGCCATCGTATATCCGATGTCACAATCACGATTCCAATCGTCTCGGAGCTGTTCCGCTAAACCTAACTCCGAATTCCACCCCGGCGAAAATTCAAAGTACAAGTCGCCGGTGCTTAGACCAGGTATTTCGGAGGTTTGGAATGTAGTATTGATTGCGGTAACGATGGATAGACGAAATCGGTTAATAGTTTCCGCACTCTCGGCAAGCTTTTCCTCCCAATAATGGGCTTGGGATTTCATCGATTTTCGTAGCAATTCATTCCGTTGACGCAATGCGTGTCGGTATTCTTTCCAGAGGGCGACATAAGAATGTTTCACGTGGAACAAAGAACGGTCTAAGAGTGCGCGACGGTTGCTCGGATTTTCTCCAAGCAGGTCTGGTGCTCTTGAGTTAATCACTAGCACCGGCAAGTTCCTAGCCAAAGCAGATGCAGTGGTCACTGCCTGACCATCTAAGGTTATTTGTGTATCTGCCTTGTGTTTTTTAACCACGATGACTGAAGTTCCAAAGTCGGTCGTATCTCCAACCTCTGCGACAATCGATAACCCGTTGGAACCCGCTAAGACAAGGTCGGAAGACCTGCTTGTCAGAAATGACTTACCAATGCTTGCTATGTAGAGCGCTTCCAGAAGTGTCGTTTTCCCACTGCCATTTGCGCCGTATATCAGGTTGTTACGAGGGCCTGGTCGATAGCTTACATCCTGAAAACAACGGAGATTAATAGCCTTGAGCGACATGAATCTCATGCGTGGGGAGTATCGCTTTTATTCAACGGATCGTCCTAAGAATTCAATATACCCGCCCGAAATCCGAAGCTTAGGAATGGGCTACAACCTCATAGGCATAACGACATATCGCGAAGTAGCATCCTCTGGAGCCTGCATGAGGCAACTACTTTGCGCATCAATCAAATCTAAACGCACTGTGTCTGAACGCATCACCCCAAGTACATCCAGCAGATAAGAGACGTTGAATCCCACCTCTACAGCAGAGCCACTGTATTCGACTTCAATTTCTTCTTCTGCTTCTTCTTGTTCAGGATTATGCGCAACGGCGGTTAGCAGATTCCTTTTCAAGATAAGGCGAATACCTCGAAATTTTTCGTTAGACAAAATCGAAGCGCGGCTCAATCCCGCACGAAGCGCTTCACGACTTGCAACAACGCGATTATCCGTTTCTCGCGGAATCACTCGTTCGTAGTCTGGGAATCGCCCATCGATAAGTTTGGTTGTAAGTGACTGATTTCCAGAAGTAACTCGAAGATGATTCTCACCCACCGCAATCTGAGCCGAACTGTCGTTAGGATTCAACAACCGTACGATTTCTAGAACCCCTTTCCGTGGCACGATACATTGGCGAGGTGCATCAAGCGCAATTTCGACAGTTTTGTCGGTCATCGCTAGCCGATGACCATCAGTGGCCACGGCACGGATCCGACTACTGTCAATTTCTAACAATAAGCCGTTGAGGTAGTAGCGCACATCTTGATGCGCCATTGCAAAACTGGTGCTTTCCAATAGATCCGACAGCGTTTCTGTCGACAGTTCAAGATTCACGCTTGTTTCAAAAGTACCGATACTGGGGAACTCGTCAGCACTCATTGCTGCCAATAAGAATCGGCTACGACCTGACGCGATCTTTGCCTTTGCTCCCGAAGCTTCGATAGTCATTTCAGATTCCGCCGGAAGTGCGCGGCAAATATCGAAAAGCTTGCGGGCAGGAAGCGCGGCGCTTCCTTTTTCAGTTACCGGATTGTGTATCAAGCTCACCAGTTCGACTTCCATATCTGTCGCCGTAACTTGAATGCCTTCATCTCCCGCAACAATGAGTACGTTGCTTAAAATCGGAAGCGATTGCCTACGTTCCACGACATTATTGGCAGCTTGAAGAATCGGTAACAGTATTTCTCTTGTGATTTTGATCTTCATTGTTGTATCTATTATTAAAACGCCTAATAGCGGGGATAACTTACATCTATTTGATTGTTAAAGTGAATTTACCTTGCAATTTGTGCTACAAATGAGACGCTTGCTGTGTATAAGCGGTGAACTAATATTCCCAATTTTTACGAAAAATATAGTCCACAGCTTGTTAGACCCTCTGCCTTCAAGTTGTGAGTATCCTTTCGAGATTAGCGTAGTCTTCTTGAATTCTTGAATCGCTGGCCTTCAGTTCAGCAACTTTCCGACAAGCATGAATGACAGTCGTATGGTCTCGTCCGCCAAAAGCGTCGCCTATTTCTGGAAGGCTATGGTTGGTCAGTTCCTTCGACAAGGCCATCGCTACTTGTCGTGGCCGTGCGATAGAGCGAGTACGTCGCTTAGATAAAAGATCCGCCACACGAACTTTGTAATACTCCGCCACAGTCTTCTGAATATTGTCCATCGTAATCAAACGATCTTGGAGTGCCAGCAGATCGCGAAGTGCTTCTTTCGCGAACTCAAGCGTGATCGGATTGCCAGTGAAATGAGCGTTCGCCACGACCCGATGCAGAGCACCCTCAAGTTCTCGAATGTTCGACCGGAAACGTTTGCCGATAAAAAAAGCAACCTCATGCGGTAGGTCGACGTTACTTTGTTGCGCCTTCCTCATCAGAATCGCAACTCGGGTTTCCAATTCAGCCGGTTCAATGGCAACTGTCAAACCCCAGCCAAAACGGGACTTGAGGCGTTCCTCGACCCCGGAGACCTCTTTGGGGTAGCGATCGCAGGTCAACACAATCTGTTGTTGACCTTCTAGTAACGCATTGAAAGTGTGGAAAAACTCTTCTTGTGAACGTTCCTTGCCGGCGAAAAACTGAATATCGTCGATCAGTAATGCGTCCACAGAACGATAGAAGCGTTTGAATTCATTAATGGCGTTGTGTTGCAGCGCCTTGACCATATCTGCGACGAAGCGCTCCGAATGCAAATAAACCACTTGAGCTGACGGCTTTTGCGCAATGATGAGATTGCCGACTGCATGCATGAGATGAGTTTTACCTAACCCCACGCCACCACAGATAAATAAAGGGTTGTAAGCTTTTCCAGTATTTTCAGCAACTTGTAGAGAAGCCGCTCGCGCTAATTGGTTGGATTTACCCTCGACGAAACTCTCAAACGTGAAGTCCTGTTTAAGTCCACTGGCGCGTTTACCAGCCGGTTCTGCTTTTTTGACGGCGATTTCCGGCTGAGCACGTGGGGCTAGTTCCGTTTTCGCCGCCGCGCGGCTGCCTATGCCCATCGATACTTTGATGCTGTCGGCACCAGATAACTGATCGAGAATTGCGCGAATCCGGCTACCGTATTTGTCGCGGATCCAATCAAGAACAAATCGATTGGGCGCCAGAATCTCCAAGCCCTGTTCGAGTTCAACTGCCTGCAAGGGGCGAATCCAGGTGTTGAACTGTTGCGCTGTGAGCTCTCTTTCAAGCTGAATCAGGCACTGCTGCCAAATGGAATGCTGCACGTCGTTTTGCTTTTTTTCTAAGTCGTACGGAAGGGGCCGGGCGAGTGTATACACCTTCAACAACCTTATCCACAGGCCCAAAACCACTAGCCATAAACTTCTCGAAGATTGACATAATTCCGAGACTTACCTACCATCACGCGCCTTTCTAATGCCCCGTCCGAATGCGGACATCATCTCGCACCGGCCGCCAACTAAAACAATAGATGGACAAAAGATGAAAAGAACATACCAACCCAGTCGCCTCAAGCGCGTCCGCAACCACGGCTTCCGCGCTCGCATGAAAACTAAAGGCGGCCGGCGCGTTCTGAAAGCCCGACGCGCTCGTGGTCGGCTGCGATTGACTCCCTGAGTCCCGCTCCAGGCGGTAATGACGCTGACCCACCTTCGAGAAAACTCCGACCTGCGCAGCGCCTGCGAACCGCCGCAGACTTCACGTCTCTTCTCGAAGGCGGCCATCGTTATAACGACGCCCGGTTCGTTATCTACTACTGCTCAAATGCAGCAAACGGTGCCCGTTTGGGCCTCGGAGTCAGCAAGCGGGTGGCTAGAAAAGCGACCCGACGTAATCAACTGAAACGCCTGCTGCGCGAGACGTTTCGCAGCTTGAGCCGACGTCTACCGTCATTGGATATTTTCGTGTTGCTCAAACCTCACGCTGCTACGGTCGACGGACAAGACCTGCGCACCAGCGTCATGCAAGCATTTGACAGTCTCACCGCCAAGCCGTCGCGCCTACCCACGCCACGCAAACGATAAAGAAGAACCTGTCGATACCATGGAACATTTACGCCTGCTATTAATCGTGGCGCTAACCTTCACGGGCTTCCAATTGTGGGAAGCTTGGCAGAAGGACTACGCTCCTCCCCCAGCCAAGTCTTCCACCGTCGCAAATCAAAGCGCCGTGCCAACCAGCGTTCAACCACAGGCGCCAACTTTAGGCGACGCACACGCTGATGCTTCAGCGACTCTCTCCAGCGCAGACGCAAGTACGCAAAATGCCGCTAAGACCATCACGGCGAGGAGCGATCTCTTTGAGCTGCAGATCTCAACTGCGGGCGGTACCCTGGAGAGCGTGTCACTCCTCGGCTATCCAACCAGCACCGCTGCCGGCGCACCGCCTGTCGAACTGCTTGGCACAGACGCAAGCCGTGTATTCATTCAAGAGAGCGGCCTCACGGGCGACGATAGTCTACCGAATCATCACACTGTCTATGTTGCGGATGCCAATTCTTACCAACTCGCCGATGGCGCAGATCAACTCGTCGTGCCGCTCCGCTGGACAGCTCCAAATGGTGTCACGGTCGAAAAACGTATCATCCTTAAGCGTGGCAATTACGCCATCACGATCGAACATGAAATCGTCAACAACAGCTCGGCAACCATCCGTGCTCATCTATATGAACAGCTTAAGAGAAACACTGAGTCTTCACGTCGTGGCATGGTCTACACCTTCACCGGCCCAGCGTTATCGACGCCCGAAAAGCGCTTCGCAAAATTTAAATTCGACGACATCAAAGACAAGCCGATCGCAGTCACTGCTACAGGTGCTTGGGTCGGTATCATTCAGCATTATTTCGTGACGGCGCTGATTCCACCGTCCGACACCGATTATCACTTCTATTCCAAAGTGCTCGATGACAGCCACTATTTGGTCGGCTACCAGGGGCCAGAAACGGCAGTCGCCCCCGCTGGCACGCAGACGCTCACGAGCCGCGTCTACATCGGCCCCAAACGCCACGACATCATTGCCGACGTCGCTCCCGGCCTCGAACTCAGCGTCGATTTCGGCGCCTTGTGGTTCATCGCCAAACCACTGTTCATGACACTGCGCTTCATCCACGACATCACCGGCAACTGGGGCTTTGCCATTATCCTCGTGACTTTGTTGTTGAAACTGATGTTCTTCCCACTATCTGCTGCTGGCTATCGTTCGATGGCCAATATGCGTCGTGTTCAACCGCGCATGCTCGCGTTGCGCGAACGCTTCGCCGATGACCGTACGCAGCTCAATCAGGCAATGATGAAGCTTTATAAGGATGAAAAGATCAATCCGCTTGGCGGCTGTCTACCCATCGTCATTCAGATTCCGGTCTTCATCGCGCTCTACTGGGTTTTGCTTGAAAGCGTAGAAATGCGCCAGGCGCCGTTCATTCTGTGGGTGCACGATCTCTCCGAGAAAGACCCCTTCTTCGTACTGCCGCTGTTGATGGGCATTAGCATGTGGGGCCAGCAGAGACTCAACCCCGCGCCGATTGATCCTATGCAGGCCAAGGTCATGCAGGTCATGCCTATCATGTTCACGGCGTTCTTCGCATTCTTCCCGTCAGGTTTGGTGTTGTACTGGTTTGTGAACAATATGCTGTCTATCGCGCAACAGTGGCAGATCACTCGCGCGATAGAAGCTAAAGCTAACTGACCTCGTCTTTCATGACGGCGACCGACACTATCGCCGCCATTGCGACCGCCCAAGGCTGCGGCGCCTTGGGTGTCGTCCGTGCTTCCGGGCCAGCCGTACCGTCGCTACTTGAAGCATTGATCGGCTCGACACCGCCACCCCGTCAAGCCGTTTACCACTCGCTTCACTCGGGTGATGGTGAAACGCTGGACGCCGGCATCGTGTTGTACTTTCCAGCACCAGCGTCCTTTACCGGCGAAGACATCTGCGAGCTGCACACCCACGGCAATCCGCTTGTGATGCAGAACCTGTTGCAGGAACTGTGTCGCCTCGGCGCGCGTCTCGCTCGCCCGGGTGAATTCTCGGAACGTGCATTCCGGAATGGCAAACTCGATCTTGCCCAAGCCGAAGCCGTCGCCGATCTGATAGAGAGCCGCTCGCTCCGCGCCGCTCGCTCCGCGCTCCGCACACTGCAAGGTGAGTTCTCAACACGCATTAACACCATGGTCGAAGCACTGACCCGCGCTCGCGTGGCGTTTGAAGGCGCCATCGACTTTCCCGATGATATTCCAGGCGAGGCGCTCGCTGCCGCCGAATATCCAAGAATCGCCGACCTCGGCCATCAGATCCAAAAGCTGCTTGAAAGCGCCCGTCAGGGCGCACGCCTGAACAGCGGCGCGACGGTTGTCATCGTCGGAGCGCCTAATGTTGGCAAGTCAACCTTGTTGAACCGCCTTGCGCGAGCCGACAAAGCCATCGTCAGCGCGATACCCGGCACCACCCGCGACATTATCGAAGTTGACACTTTGATCTGCGACGTTCCCGTGCGTCTCTGTGATACAGCTGGCTTGCGAGAAACCGACGATCCTATCGAGCAGGAAGGCATTCGTCGCGCCAACGAAGTCATGAATTGCGCTGATCTCGTCGTTCTCATGACCGACGAACCCGCCCTACGCTCGGCCAGCGAATTCTTTACGTCGCTCAGCCAGCAAGTCCCAACTAGCACGCGGGTCCTCATCGTGCATAACAAGATCGACGCCTACCGCGAAAGCCCCCGACGCGTCGCCGCTGAAGATACCGACCATCTGTTTATCTCGGCGCGCGATGGCAGCGGCATGCAGCTGCTCACGCAGACGCTTGGCGATCTGCTTGGTATCGAAACAACGGAAGAAAACGAATTCGTCGCGCGCAGCCGGCATCTTGCCGCACTCGAACTCGCCACTGCGGAACTCGCGCCGCTCGACTTGGCGCTTGCTAGTAGCGCGCCCGAGTTAGCCGCCGAAGGCTTGCGCCGCGCAGCCGATGCGCTGCATTCCATCGTCGGTGGTGGTGGCAGCGAAGCACTGCTGGGAGAAATATTTGCGCGCTTCTGTATCGGAAAGTAGAGACAGGAATTATCAGGAACGCTCAAGCCTGACCTGGCACTCTAATTGGCTCAGTTTCCCGCCGAAATACTCAACATTTCGTTCCTGAACATTCCTCACGGCTCTTGACGAAGCCTTAAGAATATGGCCCCATTAATAACCCAATGAGAAACCATGGGGTCGCGGAGAGCCAGAATATGGGGCCGCGATGGGGCACAACTGGCTGCGGGGTCCGAAATGGCGCTTACCGATACCAAGCTCAAATCTCTCAAAGCGCGGGAGAAGCCCTACGAGGTTGCGGACGCCAAGGGGTTGTTCATCGAGGTGCTGACTACCGGCACGAAGATCTGGCGCTTGCGCTATCGCCGGGCCGGCCGCCGCGAAAAGGTCACGATTGGCCCCTACCCCGAACACACGCTGGCCGAGGCTCGCGACAAGGCCGCCGAGCTGAGACGCCTCGTGGCGCGTGGCGAGTCGCCAGCCGCTGCCAAGCGCCGCGAGAAGGCGGCGGACCGTAACCCCGACACTGTGGTCGAGTTCGCCAAGGTGTGGATGGCCGACGTGGTTGCCAAGGATCGCAAGGACACTACCCAGATCCAGCGCTACATCGACAAGGACATCGTGCCGGCCATCGGCAACCGACGCCTGCCTGAGGTGACGCCGGCCGACGTGCTCGCCATCTGTGACCGCATCAAGAAGCACCGCGGCGCCGACCAGACCGCGTTGCAGGTGCGCGGCGTCATCAAGCGGCTGTATGCCTACGCCATCGCGCGCCAGCTCGTACAGTTCAACCCGGCTGCCGCCGTTGAGGCTCGATTCATCGCCACCCCCAATGCGCGAGAGCGCGTTCTCTCGAGCGACGAAGTGGGCCGGCTGTTCCGTGCGATCGACAATTCGAACATGCGGCGCAGTCTCAAGCTGGCGCTGCGGCTGCTGATGCTGACCATGGTGCGCAAGTCAGATCTAATCCTCGCCCGCTGGGAGCAAATCGATTTCAAAGCGGCCGAGTGGAATATCCCCACGACCAAGACAGGCGTCCCGCACATTGTTTACCTGTCTGCCCAGGCCGTGGCGGCCTTCGAGGAACTGAATCGCCTGGCGTGTCGTTCGGAATGGGTTCTCCCGTCGCGGTCGAGCTTGGCCAAGCCCATCGACCGAGCAACGTTGAACGTCGCCATCAAGGCGATGGATCACGATCTGGAATCCTTCGTACTTCATGACTTCCGCCGCACCGCGAGCACGCATCTGCACGAGTCTGGTTTCGAGCCCGACGTGATTGAGGCCGCACTCGCTCACACGATTGGTGGCGTCCGTGGCGTGTACAACCGCGCGCGATACGCGACACAGCGTCGCGACATGTTGCAGCAGTGGGCTGACACGGTGGACGCGTGGGCAACTGGCGCGAAGGTGATCTCCGGCCGATTCGGTGGGGCAGCCGCCGCAAGCTGAGTGGCACGATCGCAGGAAGATTCAACAAATTTCAAAGCGGGGC